>PWLT01000143.1 GCA_003558415.1 Hyphomicrobiales bacterium | reverse complement strand
CTGCTCGCCCTGCCGCTGCGCGCCCAGGTGGCGGTCGAGGAAGTCACCACCGAAGGCGGCATTGAGGCCTGGCTGGTCGAGGAAAGCTCCATCCCCTTCGTGGCCATCGAGCTGCATTTTCTGGGCGGTGCGAGTCTCGACCCCGACGGCAAGGAAGGCGCGGCCAATCTCATGGCCAGTCTCATGGATCAGGGCGCGGGCGAGATGGATGAGCAGGCCTTCGCCGAGGCGGTGGAGGTGCTCGGCGCGGGCATGAGTTTTTCCGCCTCGCGCGATACGATCTCGGTGTCGGCGCGGTTCCTGAGCGAAAACCGCGACGAGGCCGCAGAGCTGCTGCGCACCGCGCTGATCGAGCCGCGCTTTGACGAGGACGCGATGGAGCGCACGCGCGCGCGCACGGTCTCCTCGATCCGCTCTAGCCTGCGCAACCCCAATGCCATCGCCAGCCGCGAATTCGACGCGCGCGCCTATGGCGACCATCCCTATTCGCGGCCCACCGACGGGACCGAGGAGAGTGTCGCGGCGCTCACGCGCGAGGACCTGCTCGACGCGCACCGGCGCGGATTCGCGCTTGACCGGGTGCATGTCGCGGCGGCGGGCGATATCTCGGCCGAGGCGCTGGCCGCGCTGCTCGACGATCTGCTGGGCGATCTGCCGGAGAGTGGCCCCGAGCTTCCGTCGCGCGCCGAGGTGGATCTGGAGAGCGGTGTGAGCGTGGTGCCCTTCGACGGGCCGCAATCGGTGATCGCCTTCGGCCATGCCGGAATCCCGCGTGACGATGACGATTTCTTCGCCGCCTATGTGATGAACGAGATTCTGGGCGGCGGGCGCTTCGGCACAAGGCTGATGCGCGAGCTGCGCGAGCGGCGCGGGCTGACCTATGGTGTCGGCAGCTATCTCGTCTCGCAACAGTTCGGCGACACCTATCAGGGCCGCATGGCGACCTCCAACGCACAGGCGGCGGACGCAATCGAGTTGCTGCGCGAGGAATGGCGGCGCATGGCGGATGAGGGCGTGAGCGACGATGAGCTCGACGCGATCAAGACCTACCTGACCGGCGCCTATCCGCTGCGTTTCGACGGCAATGCGGCGATCGCGCGAATACTTGCGGGGATGCAGATGCAGGGGCTTGACCCGGACTACATGGAGACCCGCAACGACGAGGTGCGCGCGGTCACGCGCGAGGATGTGCGCGCCATAGCCGAGCGGTTGCTCGACCCGGACGGGCTGCATTTCGTGGTGGTCGGCCAGCCCGAGGGGCTGGAGAACGGCGCGGACTGACGCCGCGCACCGCCCTCGGCCATGCGCGGGCGGTGCCTGCTTGGCCACGCCGGATTCTGACTTCGCCCACGGATCTCTGGTGGCCGAATCCGCCGGCACCTGCTACTGATTGTGGCATGAACGCGCCCAGCCCCAATATGAACCCGCAGCGCCCGACCATCCGTCAGCTTGACGAGGCGGCCATCAACCGCATCGCCGCGGGCGAGGTGGTCGAGCGTCCGGCCGCGGCGGTCAAGGAACTGGTCGAGAACGCGCTCGATGCGGGCGCGGCGCGGATCGATCTGGCCTATGCCGATGGCGGCAAGACGCTGATCCGCGTCACCGATGACGGTCATGGCATGACGCCCGAGGATCTGCCGCTGGCGCTGGCGCGGCACGCGACCTCCAAGATCGACGGCACGGATCTGCTCAACATTGCAAGCTTCGGCTTTCGCGGCGAGGCGCTGCCCTCGCTGGGCGCGGTGGGGCGGCTCACCATCACCTCGCGTGCGGCGGGCCATGAGGCCGCGAGCCTTGCGGTCCATGACGGGCGCATCGGGCCGGTGCGCCCCGCGGCGCTGTCGCGCGGTACGGTTGTGGAGCTGCGCGATCTCTTTCACGCCACGCCCGCGCGGCTGAAATTCCTGCGCACCGACCGCGCCGAGGCGCAGGCCATCAATGATGTACTGCGCCGGCTGGCCATGGCCGCCCCGCATGTCGCCTTCACGCTGCGCGATGTCTCGGGCGGCGGTGAGGGGCGGGTGATCTTCCGCGCCGAGGCCGAAACGGGCGACATGTTCGACGCCTTGCGCGGGCGGCTGGCGCGGGTGATGGGGGCGGAATTTACCGCCAACGCGCTGGCGGTCGAGGCCGAGCGCGAGGGGCTGCGCCTGACAGGTTACGCGGGTTTGCCCACCTATTCGCGCGGCGCGGCGGTGGCGCAGTATCTCTTCGTCAATGGCCGCCCCGTGCGCGACAAGCTGCTCGTCGGGGCGCTGCGCGCGGCCTATGCCGATCTCCTTGCCCGCGACCGCCACCCGGCGGCGGCGCTGTTTCTCGACTGCGATCCGCAGCGCGTCGATGTCAATGTTCACCCCGCCAAGGCTGAGGTGCGGTTCCGCGAACCGGGCCTCGCGCGCGGGCTGATCGTCTCGGCGCTGCGCCACGCGCTGGCCGAGGCCGGGCATCGGGCCTCCTCGACCGTCTCGGGGGCGATGCTGGGGGCGATGCGGCCCGAACCCGCCGCCGGCCCCCCGCGCGCCTACCAGATGGAGCGCCCCGCACCCGGTGCGCTGCGCGCGGCCCATGCCGCACAGGCGCCTGCGCAGATGCCGGGATTTGCCGAGGACCCCTCGGCACGGTTCGAGCCGCCCGCTGGAGATGGCGAAGCGCAATCGCGTCCGCTGGGCGCGGCGCGCGCGCAGATCCACGAGACCTATATCGTGGCGCAGACCGAAACCGGGCTCGTGATCGTCGATCAGCATGCAGCGCATGAGCGTCTGGTTTATGAACGGCTCAAGCGTCAGGCGGGCGTGGCGGGCATCGCCGCGCAGGCGCTGCTGATCCCCGAAATCGTGGAACTCTCGCCCACCGATGCGGCGCGGCTGCTTGAGCATGCCGACGAGCTGGCCGCGCTGGGCCTGACGCTGGAGGCATTCGGCCCCGGCGCGGTCGCCGTGCGCGAGACGCCGGCGCTTCTGGGTCCGGTGGATGCGGGCGCACTGGTGCGCGACATCCTCGACGAGCTGGCGGATATGGGCGAATCCGGCACCCTGCGCGGGCGCATCGACGCGGTGCTCAGCCGCATGGCCTGTCACGGTTCGGTGCGCGCGGGCAGGCGGATGAGCGCCGAGGAGATGAACGCGCTCCTGCGCGAGATGGAGGCCACGCCGCATTCGGGTCAGTGCAACCACGGCCGCCCCACCTGGGTGGCGCTGGAACTGGCCGATATCGAGAGGCTGTTTGCGCGCCGATGATCGAGATAGCCGGGCAGGAATTCGCAATGAGCGACCCGCTGGTGCTGGCGGCGCTGGCAGGTGCGGCGGTGCTGGTGCTGCTGTTCGTGCTGGTCTTCGCGACCATGCGCGCGGCGGCCCGCGCGGCGCGTGCGAGCGAGCCGCTGGCACAGCAGGTGGGGCAGCTGGGCTATCGGGTACAGGCGCTCTCGGACGGGCAGCAGCAGCTTTCGGGCGGGCTGCACCATGTCTCCGAAGCCCAGGCCAAGAGCCAGACCCAGATGCTCCAGATCATGGAGCAGCGCCTTGCCGAGGTCAGCCACAAGATGGGCGAGCATCTGCACGGCTCGGCCACGCGCACGGCGCGCAGCCTGGGCGATCTGCAACAGCGGCTGGAGACGATCGACAAGGCCCAGGCCAATATCGAGAAGCTTTCGGGCAATGTCCTGTCATTGCAGGACATCCTGTCGAACAAGCAGACGCGCGGCGCCTTCGGCGAGATCCAGCTCCATGACATCGTGCTCAAGGCGCTGCCGTCGGACAGCTATACCTTCCAGGCGACGCTGTCGAACAACCGCCGGGCCGACTGCCTGATCCACCTGCCCAACCCGCCCGGGCCGATCGTGATCGATTCCAAGTTTCCGCTGGAATCCTACGAGGCGCTGCGCCGGGCCGAAACGCCGGCCCAGGCGCAGGAGGCCGCGCGCGGGATGCGCGTGGCAGTGCGCGCGCATATCAAGGCCATATCCGAGCGCTACATCCTCGAGGGCGAGACCGCCGACGGGGCGCTGATGTTCCTGCCCTCGGAGGCGGTCTATGCCGAGCTGCACGGCAATTTCCCCGAACTGGTGCGCGAGGGGTTCAACGCGCGGGTCTGGATCGTCTCGCCCACCACATGCATGGCGACGCTCAACACCATGCGCGCGGTGCTCAAGGATGCGCGCATGCGCGAGCAGGCCGGCGCCATCCGGCGCGAGCTGCATCTGCTCTTCGAGGATGTGCGGCGGCTGGGCGAGCGGGTGGAGAAGCTCGACACGCATTTCGGGCAGGCGCAGAACGATATCCGCGATATCCGGATCTCGTCGGAGAAGGCCACGCGCCGGGCGCAGAAGCTCGACAATTTCGATTTCGAGGAACTGGCGCCGGAGGAAGCGCAGCAGGTGGTGCCGCTGCCCGAGCGCAAGCGCTGAACTTTCGGGCCGCGGTGCAGGTTGCGGCCGGGGGGAGCCTCCAGCGGGGATATTTTGATGAAGAAGATGGGGCGGACGCCTGAAGGTGGGGCGTCGCGCCGGTTGTGAGCGGGTCAGATGCGGAAGAAGGGCTGTGCGAGCCGCGGCAGGAGGCCGGTGAACTTCAGCGGCGCGTCGGTCGCGGCCAGGCAGATGCAGTCCTCGCCCGGTTCGGCGACGGGGGTGTGCACGTCCGCTTCGGTTGCCACCTCGATATCGCCGGCGCCGAATCGGTCATGCTCATCACGGAAGGCGCCCTTGAGAACCTGTGTGAGTTCGAGCCCGCGATGGCCGTGATCGGGCACCGCCGCGCCAGCCGGGATATGCAGCAGGCGCACGCTCGCATCCTTCGATGTGGGCAGGATCGCCTGGCGGACGCCGCCGCCGACCGGGCGCCACTTCACCGCATCGATATCTCCGCCGACATAGTCGCGCAGCGGCGCGGGAAAGAGTGCCGAGAGATGGCGCCGCGTGGCCGCGTCGGTGTGAATCGGTGCGCCGCTGCCCATGCGGATACGCTCCATCGTGGCGGCCAGTGCGTCGGGCGTCATCGAGGCATCCTCGCATTCCTCGAGCACCGCGCCGCCCACGGCATCGAAGCTTGCCAGCCGGGCGCGGCACTCGTCGCACAGTGACACATGCGTGGCCACGACGAGATTGAAGGCCTCGGGGAGCTCGCCGGCCGAATAGGCCATGAGCAGCGCATCGGTGAGGTGATGCTTGATCGACATGTTCATTCCCTACGACATTGCATGGCGCAAACGCTCCAGCGCCAGCCGGATCCGTGACTTGATGGTGCCCAGGGGGAGCCCGGTCTCCTCGGCGATCTCGCTGTGCGAAAGATCCCCGAAATAGGCCCGCTCGACGAGCACGCGTTGTTTTTCTGGCAGCAGCCTGAGCGCTTCGGTCAATCTGGCGCTCTCCTGCTGGAGATCAAGAACCTCGGCCTGGTCGGGCTCTGCCTCGGGGCCCCAGCCGAGATCCTCGGGCTCGGGGCGGCGCTGCTTGCGCAGTGCATCGATGCGCCGGTTGCGGGCGATGGTGAAGACCCAGGTCGCCACGCTGGCGCGAGAGGGGTCGAAGAGATGCGCCTTGTGCCAAACGGTGGCCATGACCTCCTGGGCGCATTCCTCGGCCAGCGATGCAGAGGCGCCGGATTTCATCAGGAACGCCTTCACCCGCGGGGCGAAATGCCGGAACAGTTCGGCGAACGCGGCCTCGTCGCGCGCATCGCGGACCCGAACCACATGAGCGACCCATTCGAGATGGGCCGATCCGGTCGTTGACTTCATCGTTACCCCGCCCTCGAACCGATACATCTCCGCCTCCCCTGCATATATGCAGGGGCGCTCCGGCGCATCTTCAATCGCAAGGGGCTCTATCGCAACCATCATGAACCCTGTACGGGCGAGGGGCGCCTCTGGATTGCAATTTTTCCGAATGATCCGCTGGCCGGTGCGAAGCGTAATGTCTCCAACACTCAAGCGAAGTCAGGGGTCGGCTGAATGCCATTCGAGACAATCGGTACTGCGCCGCGCCGGATCGCGGTAATCGGGGCGGGGATATCGGGACTTGCCGCGGCGCATCTGCTGGCGCGCAATCACCGCGTGACACTCATCGAGGCCGAGCCGCGGCTGGGCGGGCATGCGCGCACGGTGATGGCGGGAAAGCGCGGCGACCAGCCGGTCGATACGGGTTTCATCGTTCTCAACAAGGTCACCTACCCGCATCTGACGGAGCTGTTCGAGCGGCTCGACGTGCCGCTGGTGGAGAGCAACATGAGTTTCGGCGCCTCCTTCGAGGGCGGGCGTTTCGAATATGCGCTCAGCAGCCTCGATGCAGTCTTCGCGCAGCGGCGCAATCTGGCGCATCCGAAATATCTGCGTATGCTGCGCGACATCCTGCGCTTCAATGCCCGCGCCGCCGTCATGGCCGACAACCCCGCCATGACCATCCGCGAGTTGCTGGCGGTGTTACGCACCGGCGCGTGGTTCCGCGACCGTTATCTGCTGCCGCTTTCGGGCGCGATCTGGTCGACGCCCACGCAGGATGTGCTGGATTTTCCCGCCGCTGCTCTGGTGCAGTTCTTTCGCAATCACGCGCTGATGGGATATTCGGGTCAGCATCAATGGTACACGATCAAAGGCGGCTCGATCGAGTATGTGCGCCGCTTCGAGGCCGCGCTGCGCGGGCAGGGGGTGGAGATCCGCACCAATGCGCCGATTGCGGCGGTGCGCCGCCCCGTCGGCACCGGCGCGGCGG
>PWLT01000336.1 GCA_003558415.1 Hyphomicrobiales bacterium | reverse complement strand
GATGAATGTCACCTTGCCGATATGGGGCAGGTTGCGGTTGCGCTGCGCGTAATCGATGCCGTAGCCCACGACGAATTCATCGGGGATCTCGAAACCCGTCCAGGTGGCGCGGATGTCGACCTCGCGCCGCGAGGGCTTGTCGAGCAGCGCGCAGACCTCCAGCCGCCGCGGCTCGCGGCTTTTCAGCAGGCGCACGACATGTTGCAGCGTGAAGCCGGTATCGACGATATCCTCGACCACCAGCACGTCGCGCCCGCCGATCCCGCCGCGCAGATCCTTGAGGATGCGCACTTCGCGCGAGGATTTCATCGCGTTGCCATAGGAGGAGGCTTCGAGGAAATCGACCTCCACCGGCAGATCGAGCTCGCGCACCAGATCGGCGATGAACACGAAGGATCCGCGCAGCAGCCCCACCACCACCAGCTTGTCGGTGCCCCGGAAATGGTTGGTGATCTCGCGCGCCAGATGCTCGACGCGCGCGGCGATGGATTTGGCCGAGATCATCTCGTCGATCACATAGGCAGGTCCGCCCGGCTGTCCCTGTGGCGCCGAGACGGTGTCTGGATGCGGCATGTCACCCCCTTGAATTCCCGCGCGCATTCTAGGACATGTCGCGCCGGTGTCACGAGGGAAACGGGGACCATGCCCACCCATAGCGAAAAACGCCGTCTGCCCTACACGGCCGAGCAGATGTACGATCTGGTCGCCGATGTCGAATCCTACCCCGATTTCCTGCCCTGGACGGCGGCGGCGCGCATCCGTTCGCGTCGCCCGACCGATATCGGTGAGGTAATGGAGGCGGATCTCGTGATTTCCTTCAAGCTGTTTCGCGAGAAGTTCGGCAGCCGCGTGACGCTTGTCCCCGAGCAGAGGCGCATCGACACCGAATATATCGACGGGCCATTCCGCCACATGCATGCGCGATGGCAGTTCCGCGACCTCGATGGGGGCGGGTGCGAGGTCGTCTTTTTCGTTGATTTCGAATTCCGCAACAGGGTGTTGCAGCGCCTGATCGGGGTGGTGTTCAATGAGGCGATGCAGCGCATCGTCGGCGCCTTCGAGCGCCGCGCGGCGCAGCTTTACGGCTCCACGAACGCAGAGCGCTGAGGCGCAACCCCCAAGAGAGCCTTGCGCTCGAACCGATCCCCGCGGGCCCTGTCGCGCCCCCGGCCTTGCCAGAGCTGGATTACGGGTGAGCGCAACCCGCCCTATAGCGTGTTGCGTTTAATCGGACTCATACAGCTCCGACCAGAGGGGGCATGCACCCACCTCGGGCGGCCCGGGCGAGGTGAAACCGATCAGACGCGACGCGCTCTAGCTGCGCGCCCGGCTGCTCTGCGCGCCGCGCTCACGATAGGGCGTGGTCTGGTAATGCGCGCGATAGCATTTCGAGAAATGCGACGGGCTGGTGAACCCGCAGGCCAGCGCCACGTTGATCACGCTCATCTCGGTCTGCATCAGCAGGTTTCGCGCCTTGGACAGGCGCAGTTCCATGTAATAGCGCTTGGGCGAGCGGTTGAGATAGCGGCGGAACAGGCGCTCGAGCTGGCGCGTGGACATGCCCACGGTGCGCGCCAGTTCGGCCGGGCTGATCGGCTCCTCGATATTCTGCTCCATGATCTGAATGACCTGGCTGAGCTTGGGATGGCGCACGCCGATTCGCGTGGGGATCGACAGCCGCTGCGTGTCGTGATCGGTGCGGATGCTCGAATAGATGAGCTGGTCGGCCACGGTATTGGCGATGTCCTCGCCATGATCGCGGGAGATGAGGGTGAGCATCAGGTCGATCGAGGAGGTGCCGCCTGCCGTCGACATCCGGTTCCCGTCGATCACGAAGACCGACTTGGTCAGCGTCACCCCCTCGAATTCCTCGGCGAAGCTGTCCTGGTTCTCCCAATGGATGGTGGCGCGCTTGCCGTCGAGCAGCCCGGCCTTGGCGACCGCGTGGCTGCCCGTACACATCCCCCCGATGGTCACGCCGTGACGCGAGACCTTGCGCAGCCAGTTGATGACCCCGCGAGTCGTGGCCTCATGCACATCCATGCCGCCGCAGACCAGCAGCACATCCTCGCGGTCGATCTCGTCGAGCCCCATGTCGAGCGCGAACACCGCACCGTTCGAGCAGGTCGCCGTCTCGCCGCCCTCGCCGGCCAGTGCCCAGGTATAGGCTCGAAAGCCCAGCAGCCGGTTGGCGATGCGCAGCGGCTCGATCGCGGCGGCAAAACACAGCATCGAGAAACGGTCGAGCAGCAGAAAGACAAAGCGCTGCGGCTCCGGGGTTTCGCCACCCGTTCGGGATCTGCGGGAATGCTGCTGCATCGGGAGAACTCGCGGCGACTTCATGGCGGGGGAGGGAAGCAGGAAAAGGCGAGCGGATCAAGTGAAAGCGAACGCGCCCGTGGCCTTATCCCAGCGCCGCCAGCCACGCCCAGGCCGTGAGGATCGACAGGGCCGTCGCCAGTAGCACCGAGGAGGCCGCGACGCGCATGGCGCGGCCGTAGAGGGTGGCGAAGACATAGCCATTGATGCCCGGCGCCATCGCCGAGGTCACGACCGCCGCACGCATCTGCGCCTGATCGAGCGCCTGGGCGCTGCCCAGCATCCATACCACGACGGGGTGGAACACCAGCGCGACGGCGCAGACAAAGAGGATCAGCCGCAGATCGCCCTCGGGCCGGTAGCGGCAGAGCACGCCCCCCAGCGCGAACAGCGCCGCCGGAAGCGCCGCGCGCACCATGATTTCCAGCGCGTCATCGATCACGGCGGGCACTGGCAGGCCGGAGAGGTTGACCGCGAAGCCCAGCGCGATCGCGATCATCAGCGCGTTGCTGAAGATCGCCGCTCCGACCCGACCGGTCATCGCCACCACCCCGCGCCCGCGGTTGCGCACGATCTCCATCACCGTGATGCCGAGCCCGTAGCAGAATGGCGAATGCAGCGCCACGATGGCGAAGCTGTTGGCAAGCTCCTGCCCGTCATAGGCCCGCTCGATCAGCGGCAGCCCGATGAGGACGGTGTTCGAGAACAGGCAGCAAAAGCCGATCACCACCGCGTCCTCCCAGTCGCGGCCGAAGATGAGCCGCGCCCCGAAAAGCCCGACGAAAAACCCCGCCGCCGCGCCGGCATAGAAGCTGCCCAGCATCCGAAGGTCGAAATTCTGCTGCAGATCGAGCGTCGCGATGGCCGAGAAGAGCAGGCAGGGAATGGCGAAATGGGTTGCAAAGCGCATCAGCCCGTCAACCGCCGTGTCGCTGAACAGGCCGCGCCAGACCGCGACATAGCCAAAGCCGATGACGAGAAAGACGGGGAGGACGACGTTGAGCAGCGCCTGCACGCGCCTAGACCTCGTAGGCGATCGTCATCCCGTCATGGGCCGGGGTGACATGCTCGGGCGTGTCGCGCGCCACTGCGTCGTAATCCATGTCGTTATGCATGTTGGTCAGAACCGCGCGCCGCGGCCGGGCTCGCGCGATCCATTCCAGCGTCAGATCGAGATGCGCATGGGTCGGGTGCGGCTTGCGCCTCAGCGCGTCCACCACCCAGCAATCGAGCCCTTCGAGCAGCGGCCAGCTTTCCTCGGGGATGTGAACGGCGTCGGGCAGATAGGCCAGATCGTCGATGCGAAAGCCCAGCGCGTCCATCGACCCGTGCTCGGCGATGAACGGCTGCAGCGTGATGCGCCCGCCGGCCCCGTCAACATGCACCGCGCCGTCGATGGTGTTCATCTCGAAGATGGGCGGATAGGGCGAGCCCTTGGGCTGCGCGAAGGCATAGCCGAAGCGTGAGAACAGCGCCTCCTGCGTCGGCCCGTCAGCCCAGACCTGCAGCCGCGTGCCGATATTGAAGACCACCTGGCGCAGATCGTCGAGCCCGTGCATGTGATCGGCATGCGAATGGGTCCACACCACGGCGTCGAGTTCGCCCACGCCCGCGTCGAGCAGTTGCGCGCGCATGTCCGGCGAGGTGTCGATCAGCACGCGCGTGCTGCCCGCGCCGTCGCGCCGCTCGATGAGCATCGAGCAGCGCCTGCGCGCGTTGCGCGGGTTCGACGGGTCGCAATCGCCCCATCGGTTGCCGAGCCGCGGCACCCCACCCGACGAGCCGCAGCCCAGGATCGTGAAGGTCAGGCTCGCCATCAGGCCGCCTGTGCCCAGGCGGCGGCCTTGCGAAACAGCCGGTCGAAATTGGCGCTCGTCTGCCGGGCGAAATCGGCATAGTCGAGCCCGAAGATCTCGGCGCCCACACGCGCGGTATGGGCGGTATAGGCCGGCTCGTTGCGCCGCCCCCGGCGCGGCGGCGGGGCGAGATATGGCGCGTCGGTCTCGACAAGGATGCGCTCCACGGGTGCGGCGGCGAAGATGTCGCGCAGCGCCTGCGATTTGGGAAATGCCGCGATGCCCGACATCGACAGGTAGAAGCCAAGCCCCAGCGCCGTCTCGGCCAGTTCCCGGCCCGAGGAATAGCAATGCATCACGCAGTCATAGGCACCCGCGGCGTGTTCCTGTGACAGGATGCGCGCCATGTCCGCATCGGCGTCGCGGGCATGGATGATCAGCGGCAGCCCGGTTGCGCGCGCCGCCTCGATATGGATGCGCAGGCTCTCCTGCTGACGCGCGGCGCTCTCGGCGGTGTAGTGGTAATCGAGCCCGGATTCGCCTATGCCGACCATCTTTGGATGGCGGGCCAGCGCTGTGAGCGCCTCGACCGTAGCCAGAGGCTCATCCGCCGCGCTCATCGGGTGGGTGCCCGCGGCATAGAAGACCGGCGCGTAGGTTTCGGCGATGGCGCGCACCGCGGGTTCGTTGCGCAGCCGGGTGGCTATGGTGACCATGCGGGTCACCCCGGCCTCCCGGGCGCGGGCGATGATCTCGGGCAGTTCCCCCTCAAAATCGGGAAAATCGAGATGGCAATGGCTGTCCACGATCTCGGGCTGATCGGTCATGCACGGGCCTCATGCGGCGGCCAAGGGGGCCGCTGTGGCTTCAATCCTGAGCACCATATCGAGCACCAGCCCGGCAGGGTCAAGGTTGACGGCCCGTGCGTGGCGCGCTCGCGCGCCCAGTTCCTCCTGCGCCTGCGCCCAGGCGCGCGCGGCCCGGGTGTCGGGCGAGAGCCGCGCCATGAGCGCGGCCTCGCCGGGGCCTGCCTCCTGCGCGGGCGGGCCGCTGATGCCGCTGCGCGCCAGCCGCGCCAGGAACAGATCGATCAGCCGCAGCGCCAGGTCGAGCCGGGTTTCCGCCCCGCGTCGCCCGGCCGCCTCCGCCAGCGCCAGCGCCTTGTTGCGGTCCAGCCGGGGCAGGGTGGCGAAGAGCTCCAGAAGCTCGGCATAGAGTTCGAGCCCGCCCAGATTGGCCAGCCGGATCGCCTCGCCCACCGAGCCGCTGGAGAGCTCCGCAAGGGCCGGGGCGTGCGGCCCGGCCTCCACACCCGCGGCGGTCATGGCGGCGGCCATGGCTTGCCCGTCGAGCGTGCCCAGACGCAGCTCGCGGCAGCGCGAGCGGATCGTGGGCAGCAAGCGCGAGGGCTGATGACACACCAGCAGCAGCGTCGCGCCCTCGGGGGGCTCCTCCAGCAGCTTGAGCAGCGCGTTGGCCGCGTTGGGGTTCAGCTCGTCAGCGGCATCGACGATCACCACGCGGCGCCCGCCATCGGCTGCCGTCATGGAAAAGAACCCCTTGAGCCGGCGGGCCTCGTCCACGGTGATGACGGTCTTGAGGCGCGGCGGCTTGCGCTCCTCGTCGATGACGCGGCGCAGCAGGAAAAGCCGGCTCTCCGACAGCGCGGCCAGGCGCCGCGTGACCGGATGGTCGGCGGGAACGGCGAGGCTCTCGGGCGCGGGCGGTGCATCCGTGAAAAGCCCGTCCGCGCCTCCCGTTGATTCGGGCTGCGCGAGCAGAAAGCGTGCCATGCGCCAGGCCAGCGTTGCCTTACCCACGCCGCGCGGGCCGGTGATCAGCCAGCCATGATGCAGCCGCCCGGAGGTGTAGGCCTCCAGTAAGGCGGCCTCGGCCTCCGCATGGCCGATCAGTTCGAGCGTCTCGCGCGGGTGCGGAGCGCCCTCGACCCGGTCGGGCTCGGGAGGGGCCTCCTCGCTCATATGGTGCGCGCCTTGTCCATAAGCGCGATTTCCGCGATCTCCCCGGCAATCACGTCCACGTCGCGGCCCGCGTCGATCAGCCGGCACCGGTCGGGGAATTCCCGCGCCAGATCCCGGAACCCGGCCCGCAGCCGGTCCTGAAACCCCGCGCCCAGATCCTCGAAGCGGTCCTCGCCCGAGCGCCGCGCCAGCCCGCGCGCCAGCGCCGGTGCCGCGTCCATGTCGAGAATGAAGGTCAGATCCGGCTCCAGCCCGATCAGATCGGAATGCAGCCGGTCGACCAGCTTGCGCAACTCACCGCGGGCCGCGCCCTGATAGACGCGGGTCGAATCCGCAAATCGGTCGGAGATCACCACCTCGCCTGCCGCCAGTGCCGGGCGGATCGTCCGCTCCAGATGATCGCGCCGCGCGGCGGTGAAGAGCAGCACCTCGGTCTCGCCCGACCAGCGCTCGGCCGGCCCCTCGACCAGCAGGCGGCGGATCTCCTCGGCGCCCGGCGAGCCGCCGGGCTCGCGCGTCAGGCGCACTGTCGCCCCGCGCGCGCGCAGTGCCTCGGCCAGCCGCCGCGCCTGGGTGGACTTCCCGGCGCCGTCGATGCCCTCGAAGGTGATGAATCGGCCCCGTGCGCGGGCAGGATTGGCCTGCGCCGGCGACATGCTCAGCTTCCCACAACCTCGCCGGCGAAGCGGCGGAAAAGCAATTGCGCGG
>PWLT01000042.1 GCA_003558415.1 Hyphomicrobiales bacterium | reverse complement strand
GAGAAATCCCAGCACCAGAACCGCGATATCGCCATGCGGGCGCTGAAATCGCGCCTTTACGAGATGGAGCTGCGCAAGCGCACCGAAAGCATTCAGGAGCAGCACGATGCCAAGGGCGATGCCGGCTGGGGCAACCAGATCCGCTCCTATGTGCTGCAACCCTATCAGATGGTGAAGGATCTGCGCACGGGCGTGGAGACCTCCGACACCCAGGGTGTGCTCGATGGCGATCTCGATCGCTTCATGGCCGCCACACTCGCCCTCAAGCTCGAGGGCAAGAGCCGCGCCGAAGCCCAGACCGAGGCCTGACCACCACCCCCCGCGGCCCGCATGCGTGGCGCTTGCGTGGTGGCGAGGGCTCGCGTACCTTCGATGAAAACGTTCCACGGAGGTACATCATGACGGATCATACCGTCTCCCCGCCCTCGCCGATCCCCGAGATCCGGTTGATCGACAGACGCGACATCGGTGCGGCGCTGCGGCTGGGATTGGCCGACTTCCTCGCCGCGCCGTGGTACGGGCTGTTTTTCGCAGGCTTCTATGTGGCCGGCGGCTTGGCGCTCTATTTCGGACTGTTCGCCACCGGCCAGGCATTCTGGTTCGTGATGATCGCCGCGGGTTTCCCGCTCTTCGCGCCTTTTGCTGCGGTCGGGCTCTACGAGGTCAGCCGCCGCCGCGAGGCTGGCGAGCCGCTGTCATGGGGGCCGGTGCTGGGCGCGCTGCGCGGCCATGGCGACGGGCAGTTGCCGGTCATGGGGGTGGTCGTGCTTCTGGCCTTCGGCTTCTGGGTCATCCTCGCGCGCGGGATCTTCGCGATCTTCTTCTCGCATTCCGGCATCGGGCTGGACAATCTGGGCGTGCTGCTGTCGGGGGCGGGCGTGGGGATGGTGCTGATCGGGACGATCATCGGCGCCCTGCTCGCACTGGCCCTGTTCAGCCTGACGGTGGTCAGCCTGCCGTTGCTGCTCCACCGCGAAGTGGATTTCGTCACGGCGATGATCTGCAGCCTGCAGTCGGTGCAGGCCAATCCGCGCACGATGCTCAGCTGGGCATTGCTGATCGCGGCGCTGCTGTTTCTGTCGATGCTGCCGCTGTTTCTCGGCCTGCTGATCGCGCTGCCGGTGCTGGGGCATGCAAGCTGGCACCTCTATCGCCGCGTCCTGCCCGACGACGAGGACAGATGAGCCGCAACGCGCGCGCGTGATCGCGGCCCCCGTCGCCGGGGCTTGCGGGAGCGCGCCCGCGCCGTCATATGTGTGGCAAATCCCGAACCCCTTAGCCCGGAGGCCCCGATGAGCACTTTCCAGGAACGCCAGCGCGCATTCGAGTCCAAGTTCGCCCATGACGCCGAGATGCAGTTCAAGGCGGTCGCGCGGCGCAACAAGCGGCTGGGGCTTTGGGCGGCGTCCTTGCTGGGCAAGACCGGCGATGCGGCCGAGGATTACGCCATGGAGGTGATCCGCGCGGATTTCGAGGAGGCCGGGCACGAGGACGTGTTCCGCAAGATCGCCGCCGATCTGGGCCATCGCGCCGACGAGGCCACGATCCGCGCCAAGATGGAGGAACTGCTGGCCGAGGCCAAGGCGGAACTGGCCGAGCAGGGCTGACCCAACCGCCACCTCACGCGCACCGCCACTGGAGCCGGGAGAAGCTCGACGATCCACGTGCCCGGCGTACCCGAAGCGAGAACGCGCTATGAAGAACGCCCTGTCCGATCTGCTCGCCGCGCGCGACTGGCTGCTGGCCGACGGCGCGACGGGGACGAATCTGTTCAACATGGGGCTCGCCGCCGGTGAGGCGCCCGAATTGTGGAATGTCGAAGCGCCCGGGAAGATTCGCGCGCTCTATGGCGGCGCGATCGAGGCGGGCAGCGATCTGTTCCTGACCAACACTTTCGGCGCCAATGCGGCACGGCTCAAGCTGCACGGCGCGCAGCGGCGGGTGCGCGAGCTCAACCTGGCCGGGGTGGAGATCGGCCGCGATATGGCCGATCAGGCCGGGCGGCCTGTCGTGGTGGCGGGCTCGATGGGGCCCACGGGCGAGATCATGGCGCCGATGGGTTCGCTGACCCGCGAGCTTGCCGTGGAGATCTTCCACGAACAGGCGGAGGCGCTCAAGGAGGGCGGCGCCGACGTTCTGTGGGTGGAGACGATTTCCTCCTCCGAGGAATTCCGCGCCGCGGCCGAGGCGGCGGCGCTGGCCGAGATGCCCTGGTGCGGGACCATGAGCTTCGACACCGCGGGGCGCACCATGATGGGCGTGACCTCGGCCGATATGGTGGCGCTGGTCGATAAGCTCGATCATCCGCCGCTGGCTTTCGGTGCCAATTGCGGCGTCGGGGCCTCGGATCTGCTGCGCACGGTGCTGGGCTTCGCCGCGCAAGGCACCGAACGCCCACTGATCGCCAAGGGCAATGCGGGCATTCCCAAATATGTGGAGGGGCATATCCACTATGACGGCACGCCGGCATTGATGGCCGATTACGCGGTGCTCGCCCGCGACTGCGGCGCGCGCATCATCGGCGGCTGCTGCGGGACCATGCCCGAGCACCTGCGCGCCATGCGCGCGGCGCTAGAGGAACGCCCGCCCGGCCCCCGCCCGGCACTGGAGGCGATCACCGCTGCGCTCGGGGCGTTGTCCTCTCCCTCTGACGGAACCGGCGACGATGCGCCAGCGCCGCGGGAGCGCCGGCGCGGGCGACGCCAGCGTTAGAGCGGTCGCGTTTGATCGGACTCGTCCAGACCCTGACAGAGGGCATGCGCCCGCCGGGGGGACGGGCGGGCGCATACCCGGGCCGCGAGCGGCCCCGGGACGGAGCGCATGATTACCAGCAGACCCCGTTGGGAATCCGACGATTCATTTTTCCAAAGAACTGCAGGGTGTTCACGCCACCTCGCTCAGCTTCGCGATCTTCTGGAAACTGGGGTTGCTTTGCATCAACGCCTCCCACCCGTCACACCCCACAATGCGCCCTGCCTCCATCACCACGATCCGCTCGCAGCGCTTCACCGTGCTCAAGCGGTGCGCAATCATCACCACGGTCTTGTCACCCGGCAGCGCGTCGATGGCTTCCATAACCTCCTGCTCGGTCAGGTTGTCGAGCGCGGAAGTGGCCTCGTCGAAGACGATCAGATCAGCATCGTGATAGAGCGCGCGGGCGATCCCGATGCGCTGGCGCTGCCCGCCCGACAGGCGCACGCCGCGCTCGCCCACTTTCGTGTCGTAACCCTCGGGCAACTCCTCGCGGATGAATCGGTCGATACTGGCGATACGGGCAGCACGGGTGACGCGGGCGGCGTCGATCTCGTCTTGCGCAATGCCGAGCGCAATGTTCTCGGCGACGCTGGCATCGGTGAGGAAGATGTCCTGCGGCACATAGCCCACGCTCTGCTGCCAGGCGCGCAGATTGGTATCCAACACGGTCGTGCCATCGGCAATCAGCCGTCCTGAATGCGGGCGCAGAAGGCCGAGGATGATATCGGCCAGTGTCGTCTTGCCCGCGCCGGTGCCGCCGACGACGCCGATCTTTTCGCCGGCCCGGATGGTGAGGGCGATGTCGGTGAGCCCGGCGTGATCAGCCTTCGGATAGCGATAGGAGACACCGTCGAGCTGCAACGCCTCGCGAAGCCCGAGGGCATCCGGCATGTGCCGGGGCAGCGCCGCAGGCTGGCCGACCAGGTCGGCATGAACGATGTCCACCGCCGCCTTGCCCGCCTGGATCCGCGCGGCGGACCCATAGAGCTTGCCGAGCTCGGGCATCATCCGTTGCCCTGCAAAGGCGAAGACCCCGAGAACGGGAAGGATCGTACCCAGCCCGGTGCCGTCGGCTAAGGCGCCCGGCTCCAGCAGCGCAAGACACAGCACCACCACCCCACCGAAGGCGATCCCCTGGATGACATGCGACGGGACATGCGAAAGCACCTCGGCGCGCGTCTGCGCATCCGCCATGCGCTGCGACGGGCCCTGGAAACGGTCGACATAGGCGCGCTCGCGCCCCAGGAGCTTGATGTCCTTGACGCCGCCAAGCGCCTCGGTGGCGATGCGGTACCGCTCGGCATTGGCCGCGGCGCGCGCCTGCCCCAGCCGGAGCAACTGCATCCGGCTCAGCGCATAGGTGGCGCCGTATACCCCGCCGAAGATCCCGAAAGCGGCGAGCGAGACGAGCGGTTCCACCCAGAACAGGAACCCGACCAGCGCTGCGACGGTGAGCGTTGCCGTGATCAGTTCGGCCATCGGCTTGAGAAACTGATGGACCACTTCCTGCGCCTCGGCGAGCACACGGGTGCCCATCTCGCCGGAATGGTGATCAAGGAAATACTCGTAAGGCTGGCCCAGATAGCGCGCCAGAAGCCGGTGGCTGATCGAGTGCACCCGCATCATGGCAAAGCGTGCCACCGCGTAGACCTTGAGCACCTGAATCGCTATTGCCAGCACAATGACGACAAGCGCGCCCATTCCCAGCGCAACAAGAAACCCGTAAGGCGAGGCGAAACCGAACCGCTCATACGCCCAGGCGAGCTGGGGCACGTCCTGAATCCGTGAGGGCTCGGAGAGCACCGACAGGAACGGCATCACCGATCCGACCATCGCCGTCGTGGCAAAGGCCGATACCGCCGCCACGGCGAGCACTCTTAGCGCATTGCGTCGCTCGCGCGCATCCAGGAGCGCCCAGGCCTTTTTCAGGGTAGTCAGATCAAGCATCAAAACGGCTCAGACAGCCTCTCTTGGAAGGGAAACCGGCCAAATGCCCGATAATGCAAACTCGCACGGCGACACGCCGTCGGCAAGAGCCTCGGGGAGCGAAGCGGCAGGCGGAAAAACAAGGCGCGCTCGTCGGACAGAATGGCCCATACCCTCGTCACAGCTGCGGATCACCTTGCGTCGCATCCAGGAGATGCTTGAGATCATTGAGCGTATGCCCGACTGCACCAATGCTGGGAAACCCGTACATTGACTGGGTCGAAAGAGCCTTTCACCGTAGCTTCCAGGGTCGGGCCTGTCAACGCAGGGGCAAGTTCCGGCCCCTTATTCCACCGCCTTCAACAAGCCCGGCGAATTGTGCTTTCTTGAGGTAAAGAGCAACTTACCGTTCGTTCTGCCCGTGTCGGGCAGGAAGGGTGGAGCCACGACCGTTGGAATTCCTGTTCCGGATCCGAGGTAAGGGTCGCCTGCGCGCTTGAGCGTCGTTTGGGGCGCCTTTTTCCGCCGAAGCGCGATGTCGGTATCGCCGTTATCGCCGCTGCTTGGCGTCTCGATCCCGCGACCCGTGCGGCGAACATGCCTGACCCGCCGCTGGTGCGCAGATCACGGGTCGCCGGCGGTCAGCTGGTCCTCGGCCTCCCCGGCTGCAACGGATGGTGGGACGTCCGGTGCGTTCGGATGGGTCTCCTCCTCGGCTTCCCTTGCGGCTTCGCGCTCCGCCTCGCGCAGGAGCAGACGTTCAATGCGCGTCGTCAACAGGCGGTCGGTCTCGGCCTTGAGCGCGAGTTCAAGCGATAGATCCCGATAGAGCGACACCGCGATGAGGATCATCAGGAGCATGAAGGGAAAGGCCGCGATGATCGACACCGTCTGCAAACTCTCGAGCCCGCCCGTCAGCAGCAGAACCACCACCATCATCAGCTGCAGGCCGGCCCAGAGCACGCGCACCGTGGTCGTGGGATTGAGCACCCCTTTCGAGGTGAACATGCCCAGCACGAAAGTCGCCGCATCGGCCGAAGTGATCAGGAACAGACAGACCAGCACGATTGCCGCGGCTGTCAGCAGGCCGCTGAACGGAAGCTGATCAAGCATGACGAACAGGCCGGAGGGAACCTCCTGGACCACGGCGTCGGCAATGCCGGCATCGGTGAAGATTTCAAAGCGGATGGCCGCGCCGCCGAAGACCGAAAACCACAGCATGCTCAGCGCCACCGGCACGATCATCACGCCGAGCACGAATTCGCGTATCGTCCGCCCCCGGGAGATACGGGCGATAAAGCTGCCCACGAAGGGCGCCCAGCTCAACCCCCAGGCCCAGTAGAACATCGTCCATTGCTCGACCCAGCGGGCGTCGGAAAAGGGCGATGTCACGAGGCTCATCTGCACCACGTTGCCGAGGTATTCGCCCAGCGTCTGCGTCATGACCCCAAAGATGAAGGCAGTGGGGCCGAAGGCCAGCACGACGATGAGCAGGGCGCCCGCCAGCACCATGTTGAGATTGCTCAAGAGCCGCAGACCCTTGTCGAGCGATGTCATCGCAGAGAGGATGAACAGCGCGCCCACCACCGCGAGGATCGCGAATTGCGCGGGGAAGCCGAAGGGAATGCCCGTCAGGCGCGAGACGCCGCTGTTGATCTGCAGCGCCCCCAGGCCGAGCGTCGTCGCCACGCCGAAGACGGTGGAGACCACCGTGAGGATATCGATCGCCTTGCCCCATCCGCCGTCGGCCCGATCCCCAAGCAGCGGCCTGAGCGTTTCGCTGATGAGGCCGAAGCTGTGATGGCGAAAGCGCACATAGGCGATGGCCAGCCCGACAAGGGCGAAATTGGCCCATTGGTGCAGCCCCCAGTGGAAGAAGGCATAGGTCATCCCCGTCTGCGCCGCATCGGCCGTGCGCGGCAGGTCGCTGCCCAAGGGCGGCTCGTTGAAATGCATCATGGGCTCGGCCACGCCCCAGAAAACCAGCCCCACGCCCATACCGGCAGAAAAGATCATCGCCAGCCAGCTGGAATAGGAAAACTCCGCCGGCTCGTCATCCGCGCCCAGCCGGATATCGCCGAATTTCGACAGGCCCAGATAGAGCACGAACCCGACAAAACAGGTGATGACGAG
>PWLT01000463.1 GCA_003558415.1 Hyphomicrobiales bacterium | reverse complement strand
CTGGGAACCGCTGTGCTGCACGGGCCGCACATCGCCAGCTTCGCGACGATCTATGACCGCCTTGGCCGCGCCGGAGGGGCGTTGCGGGTTGCCGATGGCGACGAACTGGCCACCGCCGTGTCGCGCCTGCTGTCCGACCCCGCACAGGCCCACGCCCTTGCCACCGCGGCCGAGAGCGTCCTGAGCGATGAGGAAGACGGGCTGCACACCGCGCTTGCTCATATCCTTGAGGTCGTGGAGGCGCCGCCCCGCGGTTGAGCGGTGGCGGAGCCTGTTGTCATCTTCCACGCATTCAGGGGGCGATACACGGCGGCCCTTCGGCCGCGCGATCAGCCCTGCGCGGCGGGTGTGCCGGTGCCGATCGGGCAGGTCACGCCCGTGCCGCCGATCCCGCAGTATCCGGCCGGGTTCTTGGCAAGATACTGCTGATGATAGTCTTCGGCGAAATAGAATGGCGGGGCTGGGCGGATCTCGGTCGTGACGGCGCCGTGGCCGGCGGCCTGCAAGGCCCGCGCATAGGCGTCGCGGCTCGCGAGCGCGGCCTCGTGCTGCGCCTCGGAATAGGTGTAGATGGCCGAGCGGTACTGCGTGCCCATGTCATTGCCCTGGCGCATCCCCTGGGTGGGGTCGTGGTTCTCCCAGAACAGGCGCAGCAACTCTTCGTAGGACACGCGCGCCGGGTCGTGGATCAGCCGCACCACCTCGGTATGGCCGGTGCGCCCGGTGCAGACTTCCTCATAGGTGGGATTGGGCGTGTAGCCGCCCGCATAGCCAACCATGGTGAGCCAGATTCCGGGCTGCTGCCAGAAGATGCGCTCCACGCCCCAGAAGCAGCCCATGGCGAAGACCGCCTCCTCCATGCCCTCGGGTGGGTCGGCCTCCAGCGGGCGCCCGGTGAGGAAATGCACCTCGGCCGTGGGGATGGGTCGGGCGCGCCCGGGCAGCGCCTCGTCGGGGGCGACCATCTCGACCTGTTTTCGCGGTGTGAAGAACATTGGCATCTCCCTCTCTCTCACAGGGATATAGCTGCGGCGGCACCCGCTGCCAGATCTCGGCTCTCAGTAGAAGCTCTGCGGGTCGATGTCGATGGTGATGCGGATGCCTGAAGGTGGCTTCACCTGCCCCACCCAGCGCGTGAGCGCCGGTTGCAGCGGCGCGCCCCGCGCGGCCTTCACCAGCAGCCGCACCCTGTGACGCCCGCGGATGCGCGCAACGGGCGCGGGGGCCGGGCCGAAGACCTGCGCACCGATGCGGCGCAGGGGTTCGTCGGCGCGCGCCAGCGCCGTGCCCAGATCGAACACCGCCTGCAACTCCGGCCCCGAAAGGATGATCCCTGCGAGCCGGCCGAAGGGCGGCATTCCGGCCGCCTCGCGCTGAGCGGCCTCGGCGCGCCAGAAGGCCTCCTCCGCGCCGGAGAGGATCGCGCGCATGACGTGGTGATCGGGCTGACAGGTCTGGATCAGCGCGAGGCCCTGGCGCTCCACCCGTCCCGCGCGCCCGGCGACTTGGCGCACGAGCTGAAAGGTGCGCTCGGCCGCGCGCAGATCCGAGCCGGCCAGCCCAAGATCAGCGTCGATCACCCCCACCAGCGTGAGCTTGGGGAAGTTGTGCCCCTTCGCCACAAGCTGGGTGCCGATCACGATATCGGCCTCGCCCGCCGCGATTGCCGCGATCTGCGCCTTGAGTTCGCGCGCCGAGGCGAACAGATCCGAGGACAGCACCGCGACACGCGCCTCGGGGAAGGCGGCGGCGGTTTCCTCGGCCAGCCGCTCGACACCGGGGCCGACGGGGGCCAGCCGATCCTCGGCGCCGCAGGCGGGACAGGTGGCGGGGATCGGCTTGGTGGCGCCGCATTGGTGGCATTGCAACCGGCGCAGGAAGCGATGCTCGACCATGCGCGCGTCGCAATCATCGCAGCCGATCTGATGCCCGCAGGCGCGGCAAATGGTGATGGGCGCATAGCCGCGGCGGTTGAGAAACAGCATCGCCTGCTCGCCGTCCTTCAGCCGCGCCTCCACCGCCCGGCGCAGCGTGGGCGAGATCCACCGCCCGCTCTCCATGCGCTCGCCGCGCAGGTCGATGGCGCGCATCTCCGGCAGCGCGACGGCGCCATAGCGCGCGCCCAGGTCGATGCGCTGGTACTTGCCCGATTGCGCATTCGTCCAGCTCTCCAGCGATGGCGTGGCCGAGGCCAGCACCACATGCGCCCCGGCGATGGAGGCGCGCAGCACGGCCATGTCGCGGGCGTGATAGAGCACGCCCTCCTCCTGCTTGTAGCCGCCGTCATGTTCCTCGTCGACGACGATCAGCCCCAGATCGCGGAAGGGCAGAAACAGCGCCGAACGCGCACCCACCACCAGCCCGGCGCCGCCCTGGCCGACCATGCGCCACAACCGGCGGCGCTCGGCCTGGGTGACGCCGGAATGCCACTCGGCGGAGCGGGCGCCGAAGCGCGCTTCGACACGGGCGAGGAATTCGGCCGTCAGCGCAATCTCGGGCAGCAGCACCAGCGCCTGACGGTCATGGCGCAGGCATTCGGCGATCGCCTCCATGTAAACCTCGGTCTTGCCCGAGCCGGTAACCCCCCGCAGAAGCGTCGTCGCGTAACCCCCCGCCGCCACCGCCGCACGCAGATGCGCCGCGCCGCTGGCCTGATCCTCGGTCAGATCGGGACCCGGGCGCTCGGGATCAAGCCGCGGATAGGGCGCATCGCGCGGTGCCTCGCCCTCCACCAGCGCGCCGCTCTCCACCAGCCCGCGCAGGACCGAGGCCGAAACCTCCGCCTCGTACGCGAGTTCCTGCGCGCCCATCGGGGCCTCGCCATGTGCGGCAAGCCTGTCGAGCACCCGGCGCCGGGCATCGGTCAGGCGAGCAGGTTCCTGCGGGCCGCGGCGCAGGACACGGCGGGTCGCAGGCCCCTCCTGCAGACCGGGCGTGCGCGTGGCCAGCCGTAGCATCATCGGCAGCGGAGTGAGCGTGTATTCGGCCGCGCGGGTCAGAAAGGCGCGCATCTCTGCGCGCATCGGTGCGGCATCAAGCACGCGGACCACTTCGCGCAGGCGCGCCTTCGCAAGCCCGCTCTCACCCGCGCCCCAGACCACGCCGAGCACACGCCGCGGCCCCAGCGGCACCTCGACGAATGCGCCCAGCCAGCAGCCGCCCTCGGGCGCAAGATAGTCCAGCGCGCCGCCCACCGGCTGCGCAGTCAGCACAGCCAGCCTCTCGCCCGCGTCGAAAAAGCGTTGCTCGCTCATCCCCCGGCCCTTCCGGCGCTGCCCGGCATCGGTTAGAAGCGCCTCGAACGTCTGCTCTAAACCACGGGACCGTGAACATGAAATTCTTTGTCGATACCGCCGATGTCGAGGCGATCCGCGAGCTCAACGAGCTCGGCATGGTCGATGGCGTGACCACCAACCCCTCGCTGATCCTGAAATCGGGCCGCGACATCATCGAGGTGACGAAGGAGATCTGCGCCATCGTCGAAGGCCCCGTCTCGGCCGAGGTAGTCGCGCTGGAATCGGAGGCGATGATCGCCGAGGGGCGCAAGCTCGCCCAGATCGCCCCCAACATCGCCATCAAGCTGCCGCTGACCTGGGACGGGCTCAAGGCGTGCAAGATGCTTTCGGGGGAGGGGCACATGGTCAACGTGACGCTGTGCTTTTCGGCCAATCAGGCGCTGCTGGCGGCCAAGGCGGGGGCGTCGTTCATCTCGCCCTTCATCGGACGGCTCGACGACATCAATCTCGACGGGATGGAGCTGATCCAGGATATCCGCACCATCTATGACAATTACGGCTTTGAGACCGAGATCCTCGCCGCCTCGATCCGCACGGTCAATCACGTCACCGAGGCCGCGCGCATCGGCGCCGACGTGATGACCGCCCCGCCCGAGGTGATCGCCAAGCTCGCCGCCCATCCGCTCACCGACAAGGGGCTCGAGAATTTCCTCAAGGATTGGGAAAAAACGGGGCAGAAAATTCTCTGAGATTGGTCTATAGTGCCGCCAACGGCCCCGGTGAGGGCGGATGAACGAGGCAGGCATGGCGAGCGCAGGATCAGCGGAAAAGGCTGGAATCGAAGACGAAATTCGCGCGCGGATTCTCGACGATCCGGGATTCATTCTGGATGATCGCGAACTCATGCAGGCGCTGATCGAGTCGAGCGACCTGAGCATGGGCGCCAACATCGTCGATCTGCGTGGCATGGCGATGGAGCGCCTCGAGTCGCGGCTCAAGCGGCTGGAGGACACCCACCGCAGCGTCATCGCCGCGGCCTATGAGAACCTCTCGGGCACCAACCAGATCCACCGCGCAGTGCTTCGCCTGCTCGATCCGACGGGATTCGAGGAGTTTCTCGAGGTTCTGGGCGGCGATGTCGCCGAGATCCTGCGCCTCGACACGCTGCGGCTGGTGCTTGAAAACGCGCAGGGACGCGAGGAGCCCGCGCTCAACCGGCTCGGGCAGGTTCTGTGCGTGGCCGAGCCCGGCACCGTCGCCGGATACATGAGCGACGGGCGCGGCCCCGTTCGGCGCAATGTCGTGCTGCGCCAGATCGTTCCGGCCGACGCACGGATCCACGGCGCGAAGGCCGCCGACATTCGCTCCGAGGCGCTGATGAAGCTCGATTTCGGCTCCGGGCGTCTGCCGGGAATGCTGGTCATGGGCTCGGAAGACCCGCATCAGTTCCGCGCCGGTCAGGGAACCGACCTTCTGGCCTTCTTCGCCGGCGTGTTCGAGCGCACGATGCGCCGCTGGCTGTCATGAGCACCGAGCTGTCGGCCGGGCTGCGCGATGCCCTCGAGGCCTGGTGCGCGCATCTCGCCGGGGTGAAGGGCGCGGCCCCCAACACGCTGCGGGCCTATCGCGCCGATGTCGCGGCTTTCCTGAGCTTTCAGGCCGGGCATCATGGCGGGCCGCTGGGGATTTCGGCGCTCAAGGAGATCGGTCTGCGGGACATGCGCGCCTGGCTCGCGCATGAGCGCGCGCGCGGCGTCGGTGCACGCTCGCGCTCCCGCGCGCTGTCCTCGGTGCGCGGCTTCTACCGCTGGCTGGCCGAGCGCGACGCCTTCGACGCCACCGCGGTGCTCGCGACCCGCGGGCCGAAGCACCGCCGCAAACTGCCCCGGCCGCTGGCGGTGAATGCCGCGCGCGAGGTCCTCGACACCCTCGCGCTGCAATCCTCGCAGCCCTGGATCGGGGCGCGCGACGTGGCGGTGAGCACGCTGATGTATGGCTGCGGATTGCGCGTCTCGGAGGCGCTGGGCCTGCGCGGGGCCGACCATCCGCTAGGCGATACACTGCGCATCCGCGGCAAGGGCGGCAAGGAGCGCGAACTGCCCGTCCTGCCGGCGGCGCGCGCGGCCGTGGCGAGCTATGTGGCGCTGTGCCCCTTCACGCTGGAGCCCGATGCGGCGCTGTTTCGCGGAGCGCGCGGCGGCGCGCTGGGCGCGCGGCAGGTGGCGCGGGTGCTGGAGTCCGTGCGCATGCAACTCGGCCTGCCGGCGAGCGCCACGCCGCATGCGCTGCGCCATTCCTTCGCCTCGCATCTGCTTGCGGCGGGGGGCGATCTGCGCGCCATTCAGGAACTGCTCGGGCACAGTTCGCTCTCGACCACCCAGGCCTATACGGCCGTGGACGCCACGCGTCTGATGGAGGTCTATGACAGCGCGCATCCGAGGGCGTGAGATGTTGATCCCGCGCCGCCCATGCGCCATGACAAGACAATGACACCGAAACTGCGCGCCTATTCCGTCCATCTGCTCACCGCCACCGGCGCGGTCTTTGCGATGCTGGCGATGCTCGCCGCGGTGGAGGAGGCCTGGAGCCTGATGTTCCTGTGGCTCGTCGTGGCCTTCGCGGTGGACGGGGTCGACGGGCCGCTGGCGCGCAAGTTCCATGTGGGCACCCATGCGCGCAAGATCGACGGCGAACTGCTCGACCTGATCATCGATTATCTGACCTATGTGTTCATTCCCGCCTTTGCCCTGTTCAGCTCCGACCTGCTGGCGGGATGGACGGGATGGACGGTGATCATCCTGATCACCTTCGCCAGCGTGATCTACTTCGCCGACACGCGCATGAAGAACCCCGACAACACCTTCGCCGGGTTCCCCGCCTGCTGGAACATGGTGGCGCTGGTGATCTTCGCGGTGGAGCCGCCCATGGGGGTGATCCTGCTCATCTCGGTGGCCCTGACGGTGGCGATGTTCACGCCGCTGAAATTCGTCCATCCGGTCCGCACAAGACGCTGGCGGGCCCTGACGCTGCCCGCGGCGCTGGTGTGGACGGTGCTGGCCGGCTGGGCGGCCTGGGCGGATTTCGACGAACACGCGGTCATCAGTTTCGGGCTGATCGTGACCAGTCTCTACCTGGTCCTCGCCGGGCCGCTACAGCAGCTTTTCCCCGAACGCCGGCCCGCGCCCGCACGAATCCGCTGAGCCCGCGCGGGGACTCCGGCGGTGGCGCTCAATTTTCCCCTTGAAGCCGTGCGCGGGAGTTTGTAATGCCTGCCTCACCCAAGGACGCGGGCGTAGCTCAGGGGTAGAGCACAACCTTGCCAAGGTTGGGGTCGTGAGTTCGAATCTCATCGCCCGCTCCAATTTTCTCAAAGACAGTCGCATGAGCGGCGCGGGCCACTTAGTGTGTTGCGTTCGATCGGACTCGTCCAGAGCCTGATATTGGGCATGCGACCGCCTGGGGGGCGGGCGCCGCGAGCGGCCCGGGCGGGATGAAACCGATCAAGCGCGACACGCCCTAACCGGAATGAATCCGGATAATCGCGATCCGCGCTATAGCGTGTTGCGTTGAATCGGACTCATACAGTTCCGACCAGAGGACATGCGCCCTCCGTCGTGCCGGAGGCACGCCT
>PWLT01000422.1 GCA_003558415.1 Hyphomicrobiales bacterium | reverse complement strand
GCTGGGGATCGGCCATCCGGGCCGCAAGGATCTCGTTGCGGCCTATGTGCTGCATGATTTCGCCAAGGCCGATCAGGACTGGCTAGAGGATCTGCTGCGCGGCATCTCGGAGGGGGCGCCGGCACTGGCCGAAGGTTACAGCACCCGCTTCATGAATGCCGTGGCGCGCAACCGAGCGCCCGCGCGCGACGAACCTGTTCACAAGGAAGACCAAGCAGGCGGCGCGGGCGCGCAACGACCCGGCACGGAACCCGCGCCGCAAGAGAAAGAGGCTGACACGCGCAGCCCGCCGCAGAAGCTGATCGACCGCTTCCGCTGAACAGCCCGGCTTGACCGCGCCGGGGCAGGGGGGCACAACCCGGCGCGGAAACGAAAGGATCGACGCATGAGCCACAAGGTCGCGGTACTGGGTGCAAGCGGATACACCGGCGCCGAGCTCGTGCGCCTGATCGCCACCCATCCGGGGATGGAGATCGCGGCGCTGACTGGCGAGCGCAAGGCGGGGATGCGCATGGCCGAGGTGTTCCCGCATCTCGCCACGCTCGATCTGCCGGTGCTGTCGCGGATCGAGGAGGTCGATCTCAATGGTATCGATCTGGTCTTTTGCGCGCTTCCCCATGCCACCAGCCAGGCGGTGATCGCCGATCTGCCGCGCGCGCTGCGCATCGTCGATCTCTCGGCCGATTTCCGGCTGCGCGATCCGGCCGATTACGAGACATGGTACGGCAAGCCGCACGCCGCGCCCGAGCTTCAGCGCGAAGCGGTCTATGGCCTCACCGAGTTCTACCGCGATGAGATTCGCGCCGCGCGGCTGGTCGCGGGCACGGGATGCAACGCAGCGGCCGGGCAATATGCGATCCGCCCGCTGCTGGAGGCGGGTGTAATCGACCCCGAGCGCATCATCCTCGATCTCAAGGCCGGCGTTTCGGGGGCGGGGCGCGCGCTGAAGGAAAATCTCCTGCATGCCGAGCTCTCCGAGGGCACCCACCCCTATGCCGCGGGCGGCACGCATCGCCACCTGGGCGAGTTCGATCAGGAGTTCTCGGCCATCGCCGGGCGGCCGGTGCGCGTGCAGTTCACCCCGCATCTGAGCCCGATGAATCGCGGCATCCTGGTCACCGCCTATGTCGAGGGCGATGCGCAGGCCGTTCACGCGGCGATCTCACGACGTTATGATCACGAAACCTTCCTGCATGTGCTTCCTTTTGGCGCACTCCCCTCGACGCGGCATGTGCGCGGGTCGAATTTCGTGCATATTGGCGTTGTGGGGGATCGTATGCCGGGGCGGGCGGTCGTGGTGGTCGCGATCGACAATCTGACCAAGGGCTCGTCCGGGCAGGCGATACAGAATGCGAACCTGATGCTGGGTGAGAGGGAAACCGAAGGGCTGATGCTCGCCCCGGTCTTCCCCTGAGGGAATGCGATGAAGAACCTGAAGAAACGGCGGCGGATACAGATCATCGCGGTGGCGGTGGTGGCGCTGGCGGCATCCACGGCGCTGATCGGCTATGCGATGCGCGACGGGATCAACCTGTTCCGCTCGCCCTCGCAGATCATGGCCGAGCCCCCGCCCGAGACCGAGGTGTTCCGCATCGGCGGCCTGGTCGCGCCGGGGTCGGTGGATCGCGGCAGCAGCGAGCGGGTTTCCTTCGTGGTCACCGATGGCGGGGCGGATGTGCCGGTGGTGTTCGCGGGCGTTCTGCCCGACCTCTTCGCCGAGGGCGAGGGGATGGTGGGCACCGGGCGCTATATCGACGGGGTATTTCAGGCCAGCGAGATACTCGCCAAGCACGATGAGACCTACATGCCCAAGGAGGTCATGGATGCGCTGGAGGCTCAGGGCCACTGGCGCGACGACACCGCGGCGGGCGGCAGCTGAGCCGCCGCGCCCTGATGCAAACGTGACCGCAGGGCGGGTGCGGCGGGCAAGGCCCGTCTTGGCCCGCTCCGCGCAGGAGGCTAGGATTTTTCCATGTTCATCGAGCTTGGCCATTTCGCCCTGATCCTCGCCTTCGCCATCGCGCTGGCGCAGACGCTGGTGCCGCTGGTGGGGGCGCATATGGGCTGGCGGCGCTGGATGGCCGCGGCCGAGCCGATGGCAAGCACCCAGTTCCTGCTCACCGCCTTCAGCTTCGCGGCGTTGACATGGGCTTTCGTGACCTCGGATTTCTCGGTGCAGCTGGTGGTGTCGAACTCGCACACCGCCAAGCCGATGATCTACAAGATCTCGGGCGTATGGGGCAATCACGAGGGCTCCATGCTGCTCTGGGTGCTGATCCTGACGCTGTTCGGGGCCTGCGCATCGTGGTTCGGGGGCAACCTTCCCGAATCGTTGCGCGCGCGCGTGCTTGGGGTTCAATCCTCGATCGCGGCGGCGTTCATGGCCTTCACGCTGTTTACCTCCAACCCCTTCGCCCGCACGGCCAACCCGCCCTTCGACGGGCGCGACCTCAACCCGCTGCTGCAGGATCCGGGCCTCGCGCTGCACCCGCCCTTTCTCTATCTGGGCTATGTCGGCCTCTCGCTGGCATTCTCCTTCGCCGTGGCCGCGCTGATCGAGGGGCGCGTCGATGCCGCATGGGGGCGCTGGGTGCGGCCCTGGACGCTGGCGGCCTGGGTGTTCCTGACCATCGGCATCGCGCTGGGATCCTGGTGGGCCTATTACGAGCTCGGCTGGGGTGGCTTCTGGTTCTGGGATCCGGTCGAGAATGCAAGCTTCATGCCCTGGCTGTTCGCCGCGGCGCTGCTGCATTCCTCCATCGTGGTGGAAAAACGCGAGGCGCTGAAAAGCTGGACCATCCTGCTGGCGATTCTGGCCTTCGGCTTCTCGCTGATCGGCACCTTCATCGTGCGCTCGGGGCTGCTGACCAGCGTGCATGCCTTTGCCATGGATCCCGATCGCGGGGTGTTCATCCTCTACATCATGGCCTTCTTCATGGGCGGCGCGCTCACCCTGTTCGCCGTGCGCGCCGGCGCGATGGAGGCCAAGGGCGTCTTTTCGACCGTCAGTCGCGAATCGGCGCTGGTGCTCAACAACGTGTTGCTGGCGGTGTCCTCCTTCGTGGTCTTCGTCGGCACCATGTGGCCGCTTTTCGCCGAGATGCTGTTCGACCGCGTCCTCTCGGTCGGGCCGCCATTCTTCAACATGGCCTTCTCGCCCTTCTTCGTGGCGCTTGCGGCGATCCTGCCCATCGGGGCGATGCTGCCATGGAAGCGCGGTGATCTGCGCAAGACCATGCGCCCGCTCTGGCCGATCCTCGTCTTTTCCATGGCTGCGGGCGCGCTGGTCTGGGCGATGCAGACGGGGCGGTCGGCGCTCGGCCCGGTGGGTGTGCTGCTGGGGCTGTGGGTGGTGCTGGGCTCGGCGGCCGATCTGTGGGCGCGCACCGGGCGCGGGGCGATCACGAACCGGTTGCGCCGGCTGACGCGGCTGCCACGCGCCGACTGGGGCAAGGCCACCGCCCATGCCGGGCTGGGTGTGACCGTCTTCGCCGTCGCCGGCCTCGTCGGCTGGGAGCAGGAAGATATCCGTGTCGTCCAGATCGGGGAGGCCTACAGCTTCGGCGGCTACGAGATCACGCTGCGTGACGTGCGCGATGTCGAGGGGCCGAACTACCTCTCGACCATGGGTTTCATGGATGTGGAGCGCAACGGGCGCCTCGTCTCGACCCTCACGCCGGAGAAACGCATCTACCCGGTCGCGGGCATGCCCACGACCGAGGCGGGTATCAAGTACAGGTTCCTGCACGATGTGTATCTGGTTCTGGGCGATCCGCAGCAGGGCGGCGGCTGGGCTGTGCGCAGCTATATCAAGCCCTTCGCCAACTGGCTCTGGGCGGGCTGTGCGATCATGGCGCTGGGCGGGCTGCTCAGCCTGAGCGACCGGCGCTTCCGCGTTGCGGCCGGCGCAAGGCGCAGGCGGCCCGAAGACGGCAGCGAGGTGGCCGCACAATGATGGCGATACGCTCCATTCTCATCGCCTGCGCGCTGCTGATCGGCGCGGCCCTGCATGCCGGGCCGCAGCCCGACGAATTGCTCGACGACCCCGCGCTGGAGGAACGCGCGCGGGCGCTTTCGGGCGATCTGCGCTGTCTGGTCTGCCGCAACGAATCGATCGACGATTCCGGCGCCGATCTTGCGCGCGACATGCGGATGGTCGTGCGCGAGCGGCTGGTCGAAGGCGACAGCGACGACGAGGTGCTTGCCTATATGGTCGAGCGTTACGGCGAATTCGTGCTGCTGCGCCCGACGACGCAAGGGATCAATATGGTCCTGTGGGTGGCCGCGCCCACGATGTTCATTGTCGCACTGGGGGCCGCGCTGCTCTATCTGCGCCGGCGCGAACGGGCATCCTCGGCCGAGATCGGCGCGGAGCTCTCGCCTGATGAGCAGGCCCGGCTGCGCGACCTGATGCGCGACTGACGCGCGGTCGCCCCTTTCCCCGCCGTCCAACCTGCCTATGCTGCCCTGCGAAGACGCATGCGCGAGGAGCAATATGGACTACAGCACGCTGGGCTACGAGATCGGTGCGGAGGGCGGCGTGGCGGTGATCACGCTTGACCGTCCCGAGGTCATGAACGCGCTCGATGCGCAGATGCGCGCCGAGCTGCGTCACGCACTCACCGCCGCGGGGCAGGAGGCGCGCGTGGTTGTCCTCACCGGCGCGGGGCGGGCTTTCTGCTCGGGGCAGGATCTGGGGGCGGGCAGCGGCGCGGCGGGGCTCGACCTCGAACAGGTGCTGCGCGATGAATACATGCCGATGCTGCAGGCCATCGTCGAATGCCCGGTGCCGGTGATCGCGGCCGTCAACGGGGCTGCCGCCGGGGCGGGCGCCAACCTGGCGCTGGCGGCCGATGTCGTGATCGCCGCCGAGGGGGCGGTCTTCGTGCAGGCCTTCACGCGCATCGGGCTGATGCCCGATGCCGGGGGCACATGGATGCTGCCACGACTGATCGGGCAGGCGCGTGCGCTGGGCGCGGCGCTCTTTGCCGAACGCATCACCGCGCGCCAGGCGGCCGATTGGGGCATGATCTGGGAGGCGGTCCCCGAGGACGGGTTCGAGGCGCGCTGGCGCGGCCGCGCGCAGCAACTCGCCGAGGGGCCCGGCGTGGCCTTCGCCAATATCCGCCGCGCCATGCGCGAAAGCTGGAGCAACGATTTCGAGACACAGCTCACCCTCGAAGGCCGGCTCCAGGGCGAATGCGGCCAGACGCGCGACTTTCGCGAGGGCGTCGTGGCCTTCAACGAAAAGCGCCCGCCGAAATTCGAGGGACGCTGAGCGCCGCCCGAGGCCGGCGTTCCACCCGCCCACCCCCGCCGGCCTCGGGCGGCGCGGCGCGAGTGGGCAAGCGCCGCGTCAAGGGGCGGGGCTGCTGTCCGAGTCCGGCAGGAGTTGCAGCAGTCGCGCGGCCTCGCCCGCGCAGGGCGTGAGCGCGGCGCGGTCCTCGCCGGGAAAGAAGCGTGCGCGCGTGGCGGTGGGCATCGGTGCGGGCGTCTCGATCAGCACCCGCGGGCCGATGCGCGCGCCCTCGGCCTGCCAGCTGCGCGCAAGCGCGATCTGGGCGGCTTTCGACGCACCATAGGCGCCGAAGAACTTGCGCCCCGCGAACGGGTCATCGAAGAACATCGCCGTTCCCGCGGCGCTGACGCGCAGCAGCGGCTCGATCATCGGAATCAGCATTCCCGTGGCGCGGATATTGGTGGTGATGCTGCGCTCCCAGTCCTTGCGCGCGATATGGCCCGCGGGGCTCATCGGTGCGGCGTGAATGGCCGCATGAACCCACAGATCGACCCGCCCCCAGCGCTCATGGGTGGAGCGGCACAGATGGCGCATCGCATCGTCGTCGGTGATGTCCATGGGTGCGAGCGTGGCACTGCCGCCCGCCGCCGAAATGCGGTCATCAAGCTCCTCGAGCGCGCCGGCGGTACGCGCCACGGCGACCACATGCCAGCCGGCGCCGGCCAGCGCCTCGGCCATGGCGGCGCCGAGTCCGCGCGAGGCGCCAAGGACAAACGCGATACGGGGCGGGGTGGGTGTGTCGCTCATGCGCGCCCGTCTAGGCCGGGGCGCGGTTCGGCGCAAGAGGGGGCGGATACGCGCGATCCTTGACTTGCCCGCGGGGATGCGAAATCAAATGAGGTGACACTCGCGCAACCGGAAAGGATGAACGCCATGAGCCGCCCCGTAACGCTGTCACAGGCCCTGATCGGAACCCCCTCATTGAGTCGGCAGATCGGCCTCGTGCTGTTCGGAACCGTTCTGGTGGGCATGTCGGCGCAGGTCAGCGTGCCAATGTTCCCCGTGCCGATGACCCTTCAGACGCTGGCGATCTCGCTGATCGGGCTGACCTACGGGTCGCGGCTCGCCGCGGTGACCTTGCTCGCCTATCTCGCCCAGGGGGCGGTGGGCCTGCCGATGTTTGCGGGCGGCGCGGCGGGTATGCCCTACTTGATGGGGACCACAGGCGGCTTTCTGATCGGCTTTGTCGGCATGGCCTGGCTGACCGGCTGGCTGGTCGAACGCGGGCTGGACCGCGGCATCTTCAAGCTGTTCATCGCCGCCTTCATTCCGGCGCTGCTGCTCTTCGTGCCCGGTGTGCTCTGGCTGTGGGCGATCACCCCGCTGACGCTGGAGGGGGCATTCATTTCCGGGGCCTGGCCGTTCCAGCTGGGCGGCGTGGTCAAGTCGGCCGTCGCGGCGCTGATCGTCACGGGGGGCTGGCAGGCGCTGCGCGCGCGGCGCGGCTGACTCTTACAGGGAGTTGCGTTTGATCGGACTCGTCCAGAGCCTGACAGAGGGCATGCGGCCGCCCGAGGTGGGCGCGAATGCGCCCGCCGTCGTGCCGGAGGCACGCCTGCGGCGTGACGGGGCGGGCGGGC
>PWLT01000434.1 GCA_003558415.1 Hyphomicrobiales bacterium | reverse complement strand
TGCACCGCGCCCACCGCATCTACAAGGCGATCCTGTCCGAGTTCGAGCCCCCCGCCATGGATGAGGCCGCGCGCGCCGCGCTTGGCGAATTCGTCACCCGCCGCAAGGCCGAAGGCGGCGCGCCGACCGATTTCTGAGGCCGCCGCAGCCGCGTTGCCGCTTTGTTAACCCGCCGCACTTAGGGTGTGGTGCGGTCAATACGATTCACAGGCCCCGTCACGCCGCAGGCGTGCCTCCGGCGCGACGGCGGGCGCGCCTCCGCCGCCGTCCGACCCGGGATGAATCCGGGCGACCGCAACGCGCTCTGGGCTTGCGCCAGGCATGGGAGTTTGACGATGCACGGTCTGATCAATCGCGCGGTACAGTGCTTTCTGCGCGACACCTACGGGGCCGACCTCTGGCGCGCGGTTGCCGAAAGGGCGGGCGTTGGCGCCGACGGGTTCGAGGCGATGCTGCTCTACGACGATGCAGTGACCGATGTGCTGCTCGATGCCGCCGCGGCGCGGCTCGACCGCCCCGTGGAGGCGATCCTCGAGGATCTGGGCACCTATCTCGTCTCGCATCCCAATCTCGAACCGCTCCGCCGGCTGCTGCGCTTCGGCGGGGTGGGCTTCGTCGATTTCCTGCACTCGCTCGACGATCTGCCGGGTCGCGGGCGCCTCGCCGTGCCCGATCTCGACTTGCCCCAACTGGAGTTGCACGAGGAGGAGGCGGGGCGCTTCGCGCTGCTGTGCCGCGCCGACCATCCGGGGTTCGCACATGTGATGTCGGGGGTGCTCAGGGCCATGGCCGACGATTACGGCGCGCTCGTGCTGCTCGAGCATGAGACGCTCGATTCGGGCGTGGCGCGCATCGGCATCCATCTGCTCGACCAGAGCTTCGCTGCAGGGCGCAGCTTCGAGCTTGCGGCGATGCCCGTGCGGGCATGAGCCTCACGCCAATTCAGGCAGGCGCCCCGGTGCTCGATACCGCGGCGCTGGGGCGGCTGATGCCGCTCTATCTCTGGCTCGGGCCGGATGGGCGCATTCGCGGCGCGGGCGCGACGCTGGGCAAGCTCTTTCCCGGTACGCCGCTTATCGGCCGGGAATTGATGGATCTCTTCGCGCTTCAGCGCCCGCGCAACCTCGACGGGGTCGCGGATCTGGCCGCCCAGGCCGGCACGCGGATCAAGCTCACCCAGCGCGCGGCCCCGCATACCAGCTTCAGGGGGCTTGCCGTGCCGCTGACGCCGGCGGATGGCATCATGCTCAATCTCTCCTTCGGGATCGCGATTTCCGATGCGGTGCGCGAGCACCGGCTGACCGATTCCGATTTCGCGCCCACCGATCTGGCGATCGAGATGCTCTATCTGGTGGAGGCGAAATCGGCCGTTCTCGACGAGCTGCGCGATCTCAACCGCCGCCTGGGCGAGGCGAAAGCCGCGGCCGAACAACAGGCGCTGACCGATACGCTCACGGGGCTCGACAACCGGCGCGCGCTGGACCGGGCGCTGGCAGAGGCGGTGCGCGCCCGCCGCCCGTTCGGGCTGATGCATCTCGATCTCGATTATTTCAAGGCGGTCAATGACACGCTCGGCCATGCCGCGGGCGATCATGTGCTTGCGCGCGTTGCCGCCATTCTGGGGGAGGAGACGCGCACGGCCGATCGGATCGCGCGGGTGGGCGGCGACGAATTCGTGGTGATGCTACCCGGCCTGACCGACCCGAAGGCGGTGGAGCGCGTGGCCGCGCGCATCCTCGCGCGGCTCGAGGCGCCGATCGATTACAACGGCGCCCCCTGCCGCATTGCCGCAAGCATCGGCATCACCAGCACCGATTTCTACCCCGCACCCGAACCAGATCGCCTGCTCAGCGATGCCGACAGGGCGCTCTACGCCGCCAAGCGCGCCGGGCGCGGGCGGGTAACCGTCTTCGACGACGGGCTTGCAGGTGACGCGCCGCGCAGCGAAGCCGCGCGCCCCGGGGCGGAGGCCTGAAAGGCAGGGTTACGGCGCGCGCGCCCGAGTCGACGGCGCAAGCGCCGGTTGTCTCCCCGCACCGTTGCGCGCGGGGCTCACCCTGCCTGCCGGCGCATCCAGTCCTCCAGCGCCGCGACCTCCTGCGCGCGCATCCGCAGCCCGAGCTTGCTGCGCCGCCAGAGCACATCCTCGGCGCGCTGGGCGAATTCGCGGCTCATCAGCCATCGGAGTTCGGCCTCGCTCAGCGTGGCGCCGAAATCCCGGCCGAGATCCGCGGCCTCTTGCGCGTCGCCCATGATCTGCGCCGCCTCACTGCCATAGGCGCGCACCAGACGCTCCGCCCACGCCTCGGTCAGGAACGGATGGCGCGCCAATAGATCGCCGCGCAGCCGCGCGGCCCCGTCCACGGCGAAATCCCCTCCGGGCAGCGGCGCGCCGGCCGTCCACGGCCCGCTGTGCAGCGCCAGCACGCCGCCGATCTTCTCCAGCGCCTTTTCGGCCAGCCGGCGATAGGTGGTGATCTTCCCGCCGAAGATGTGGAGCACTGGCGCCCCGGCCGAGCGGTCGAGCGTGAGCGTGTAGTCGCGCGTCGCCGCGGTGGCCGAACCCGGGCCGGTATCATGCAGCGGCCGCACCGCGGCATAGCTCCACACCACATCCCCGGCAGTGACCGGGCGCGCGAAATAGGCGCTGGCGAAACGGCACAGATAGTCACGCTCGGCCTCGGAACATTCGGGCGCGCGCGCGATATCGTCATGTTCGGCATCGGTGGTGCCGATCAGCGTGAAGTCGCGCTCATAAGGGATCGCAAAGACGATGCGCCCGTCGCTGCCTTGCAGGAGATAGCACTTGTCGTGATCGAAAAGCCGCCGCGTGACGATATGCGAGCCGCGCACCAGCCGCACGCGTTCATGGCTGTCGAGACGCAGCGTGTCGTGGATCACCTTGCCGACCCAGGGGCCGGCGGCGTTCACGATCATCCTTGCATGGACCTCCCGCGCGCCCGCGGGGCCGTCGAGTCTGACGCGCCACAGCCCGTCCTGCTGTCGTGCCCCGGTCACCTCGCTGCGGGTGAGGATGGTGGCGCCGCGCTCGGCGGCATCGCGCGCGTTGAGCACCACGAGGCGCGAATCATCCACCCAGCAGTCGGAATACTCAAAGGCCCGCTCGAATTGTTCCTGCAGCGCAGCCCCTTCGGGCGTGCCGGGCAGGTTGAAGGAGGTGCTGCGCGGCAGGAGCTTGCGCCCGCCAAGATGGTCATAGAGCAGCAGCCCCAGGCGGATCATCCATGCCGGCCGCCGCCCGCGCATCCAGGGCAGGAACCTCCCCAGCATGCGCGCCGCCGGGGTGTCGCCATCGAAACGCATCTCTTTGCTGTAGGGCATGACGAAACGCATCGGCCAGCTGATATGCGGCATCGCGCGCAGCAGCGTCTCGCGTTCGCGCAGCGCCTCGCGGACGAGCCGGAACTCGAAATACTCCAGATAGCGCAGCCCGCCGTGAAACAGCTTGGTCGAGCCCGACGATGTCGCACTCGCCAGATCGCCCTTTTCGGCGAGGATCACGCTCAACCCGCGCCCGGCCGCGTCGCGCGCGATCCCGCAGCCATTGATGCCCCCGCCGATGATCAGCAGATCGGCTGGCGCCTCCGCACTTGACCCGGGCCGCGCGGCGGGCCCGTCCTCTGGCCGCGACAGCTGCGTCATGAACGAAGTACCCCTGAACCGGCGCCATCCTCGGGGCAGACTGCTCCGGGCAGGCGGGATTCGCAAATCGAATGTGGCCGCCGAGCTTACCGCGCATCGCCGCAGCCGCTTCCGCGGTCTTGCGCCAGATGGAGTGCGCGCCTGCAGATCGCCGGTTGCCGAGAGGCGGGGCCCGGCTCCGGACACAGCTCGACCAGCCCTCCCTGGCCTCAACCGATGCGCTCGCAGCTGTTGCCGGGGCGCAAGGATCGCGCGGCCCCGGTGGGCCGGGATGGCGGCAGACTTGAAGCCGCCCGCCGAACGCCCTAGCACAGGTGAGATCCTTGCATGCGCCCGCGCGCCACCCGATGTTCACTCCATGCTCAGAACGCTCCTTTCCCCCCGAACCGCCGCCCGCAGCTCCGTGCAGACCGGGGACCTGCCCGGCGATGCTGTGATTGTCGCCTCCTACAACGTGCACAAATGCGTCGGGCTGGATATGCGCCGCGATCCGGGCCGCACGGCGCAGGTGATCGGTGAGATCGGCGCCGATGTCGTCGCCCTGCAGGAGGCCGACCGCCGCTACGGCGCGCGGGCCGGGTTGCTCGACCTTGAAGCACTGCGCGAGATCAGCGGCCTCACCCCGGTGGAGCTGGGCAGCGAGGGGCCCGCGCATGGCTGGCATGGCAATGTCCTGCTGACCCGCAACGCCGAGATCCTTGATGTGCGCCCGCTCCGCCTGCCGGGGCTGGAGCCGCGCGGCGCGCTGGTGGTCGACCTGCAGCATGACGGGCGGCCGTTGCGCGTGATCGCGGCGCATCTGGGGCTGCTGCGCATCTCGCGCCTGCAACAGGCGCGGGCACTGGTCGAGGCGCTGGGCGCGGAGGAGGAAAGCCCGCCGACGCTGCTGATGGGCGATCTCAACGAATGGCGGCTGCGCCGGCGTTCCTCGCTCGCGCCGCTGGCCGCGCGCAAGGGCGAGACGCATACGGTGCCGAGCTTTCCGGCGCGGTTTCCGGTCTTCGCGCTCGACCGGATCATGACCAGCCCGGGCACCGAGGTGCTGCGGCTGGAGCGTCACGACTCGGCGCTGGCGCGCATCGCCTCCGATCACTTGCCGGTCAAGGCCTGGCTGCGCCTGCCCGAGCCCACGCAGGAGGACGTCGCCGCGGCGCTGCGCGACGAGGCGCGGGGCACGGGGGTGTGATGAGCGGCCCGCGGATTCGAGCCGACGGCACAGCGGTGCGGTCGCGATGACGGTGCTGATGTGGCTTCTCGCCGTGGCGGCGGCCTTTGCCGTGGCGTCGGTTCTGGCGCTCTATTCCTATGGCCGCTTCGCGCGCCAGGCGCGCGGCGCGCAGTCGCAAAGTCTGCCGGTCGCGCCGGAGGCCACTGCGCTCGACCGGCTGATCGCCCCGCTGGAGGCCGCGCATCCGGGCGAGAGCGGGCTGGCCTGCGTGTTCGACAACCGCGACGCCTTCGCCCAGCGGCTGCAATCGGTCCGGCTCGCCGGGCGCAGCCTCGACCTGCTCTACTATATCTGGCGCGACGACATGACGGGGCGGTTTCTGGCGCGCGAACTTCTTGCTGCGGCCGATCGCGGCGTGCGGGTGCGTCTGCTGCTCGACGATGTCAACGCGCAGGGGCTCGACCCGAGTTTCCGCGCGCTCAACGGCCATGACGGGATCGAGGTGCGCCTGTTCAACCCGGTGCGCAACCGCCGAACGGCGCTGCGGCGGGGGCTCGATATGCTGCTGGGCCTCGTGCGCCTCAACCGCCGGATGCATGCGAAGCTCTGGCTGGCCGACGGGAGGCTGGGGATCACCGGCGGGCGCAACATCGGCAATGAATACTTCGATGCCAGCCGCGCCGGGCAGCGCAACAACCGCGACGCCGATCTGCTGTTCGTCGGGCCGCTGGTCGCGGAGGCTGCGGCGCTCTTCGACAGGTATTGGAACAGCCCGCAGGCGCTGCCCATCGCGGCGTTCTGGCGCGATTACGAATCCGGTCTGGAGCGGTTCCGCAGACGCGTCGAGGCGAGCGTCGCGCGGCGGGAGACGCGCGACTGGCTGGCGCGGATCTCCGCCACGAGCGATGATGCGGCGACGGCCCGCGCCGCCTGCGCGCCCGAGTCGCTGAGCTGGACGGGCAGCGCGCGCCTGATCGCCGATCCGCCCGAGAAGGCGGCGGGGCGTGGTCATGTGGACTGGATGGCGGCGGAACTGATCTCGGTCATGGCCTCGGCGCGCAACTCGCTGCTGCTGGTCACACCCTATTTCGTGCCCGGCCAGGAGGGGGTGGCGCAACTGGTCGCGGCGGCCGCGCGCGGGGTCAAGGTGTCGGTCGTGACCAACGCGCTCGCGACAACCAACCATGTGATCGTGCATGGCGCCTACCGCCGCTACCGCCGCCCGCTGCTTGCCGCCGGGGTTCGGCTATACGAGTACGCCCCGACCATGGAGGGGCCGCGTCCGGGCCCGATGCTGCATTCCAAGGGATTCGTCGCCGACGACCAGGTGGCCTTCATCGGCTCGTTCAATTTCGATCTGCGTTCGGCCTTTCTCAATATCGAGGCAGGCGTGGTGTTCGATGCGCCCGATCTTGTCGCGCAGACGGCGCAGGAATTCCGCCGGCTCGCTGCCCCCGAAAACGCCCATGCGCTGGACATCGACGGCAAGCGCCTGCACTGGACCCGCGGCTGTGGGGAATTGAGTACGCGTGTCTTTCATGAACCGAAGGCCCCGGCGTTGCGACGCGGGGCCTCCTGGGTGATCGGCCATCTGCCGATCCATTCGCATCTCTGAGCGGGGATCGGCAACGCCGATCCCCAAAGGCCCTGATTCAGGCCAGCGCCAGATTGGTCGCCGAAGAGCGCCCGTCACGGCCGGTTTCGAGGTCGAAGGTGACCTGCTGACCGTCGTCGAGGCCGCGCAGCCCTGCACGCTCTACCGCCGAGATGTGCACGAACACGTCCTTAGAGCCGCCGTCGGGCTGGATGAAGCCGAAGCCTTTGGTGGAATTGAACCATTTCACGGTGCCGGTGGCCATCGTGATGTCTCCTGTCTTGTGTCGCTGCCCACGGAATTGCGGCAGCCTGGCTCAGTCAGTAGCTAATCGATTGACTGTGGCCGTAGACGGAGAACAGTGGTCGATAGTCTTAACGTCGCCCACGCAATATGGGGCAGGCAGGCTCATATTGCAATGGAAATATGGGCAGGGCCATCCCTGTGTCGAAAACCC
>PWLT01000095.1 GCA_003558415.1 Hyphomicrobiales bacterium | reverse complement strand
TCGCATTGCGAAAGCCGCAATAGACCGAATCGGCACCGGCATCGACAGCCGTGCGCAGGGCAGCAGGCGTCCCCGCCGGGCAGACGAGTTCACCCGCCTGCGAGAAATCGCGCTCGGTCATTGTGGGTTTCCCCGGCGTCGAAGCGCGGACAGGATCGCCCGTCCGGGTGGCCCGAAAAGATCGGCCGTCTCCTGGGCGATCGAGCCCTCGACATCGTCGAGCGCATTGCGAAGCGACACCACGGCCTCGGTGTCGCCACTGATCACCAACTCGCGCGAGAAGAAGGCCGCATCGCCGTCCTGCTCACCATCCACAAGGCGCAGGAGCAGCAGAAACGGCCCCTCGATCCGGGCGCCATGAGGCGGCAGGGGATGCCTGGGGATCGCGCGAAGAAGCGGCGCGGCGGGGTCGGGGCGCAGATGCAGCGCGAAGGGCAGCTCGCGCGCGACGATCACGAAATCCGTTCGTTCATGCGGGGCGATACGGTCGAATATCTCGGGGTGGCGCGCGCCGATGCGGCGCACGACCCGGGCGAGGACTGGCTGGAGCGCGGCGCGCAGGGGCGCGGTCAGCAGCGCGGGCATCGCACGCGGCGCGGAGGGTGGGATGGCGGCGGCGGTCATCGCGTATCCTTTGCCATCTGGAGCGCGGATCGGGAGCCGCGCGCACTCCGTCGCAATGCGTTCGACAAGGGGGAGCCAGATGCCGCGATGACGATCCGATCTCCATTGTCCGATCACGCAAGAAGGAGGTAACGACAGCGAACAGGCGCTGTAAATCACCATGTGCCGCGACCAACCGTCTCACCCCCGCATGCGGGACCGCAAGCGCGCCAGGATTGCATGAAGGTTCCATGCCTTGCCATCAGGGTCAGCGCAGAGAGCCTGCCTATTGATTCAATGGTGGAAGGACTTGCAGTCGAGCGGCGAACAAGGCAGTCCACTCATGCAAGCCGGGACCGCGCGTTGATTGGCGCGCCGGCGATGAAACCATTTTACAGGGTGCAAGCTGCGTTTCCGGGGCGTCACTGATAGGCGCGCTCGCCCGCGGGATCGGGGTTCGCACGGGCTGGCGGGACAGGATGGAATTCTGTATGGCCGGGCGAAATCCCGAACCGGCGCCAGGGTGGCATCGAAGAGATTGCCAAGGGAATCTTGTATCTCGCTTTCGAGCGCTCCGCCGTGATGACGGATCGAGCGCTCGAGATGGACGAGGCGGAACACGTCCGAGCATCCAAAAAGGGGAGAAATTGGCATGGCTGAAATGCCCGAGAATGCGCGCGTGGTCATCATTGGTGGCGGTGTGATCGGTTGTTCGGTGGCCTACCACCTTGCCAGGCTGGGGTGGTGCGACATCGTGCTGTTGGAGCGCAAGCGGCTCACCTCCGGCACCACCTGGCATGCTGCAGGGTTGATCGGACAACTGCGCGCCACCAAGAACATGACGCGCCTGGCCAAGTATTCCGCCGATCTCTACACCGCGCTCGAGGCCGAAACCGGCGTCGCCACGGGTTTTCGCCAGTGCGGCTCGATCAGCGTTGCGCTGACCGGTGAGCGGCGTGAAGAGCTGTTCCGCAGCGCGGCGATGGCGCGTGCCTTCGGCGTTCAGGCCGAAGAGCTTTCGCCCGACGAGGTCGGGGAGCGTTATCCGCATCTCGATCTGGCGGGCGTGACCGGCGGCGTATGGCTGCCCGCCGACGGTCAGGCCGATCCGACGAATATCGCCTATGCGCTGGCCAAGGGCGCCCGGCAGAGGGGCGCCACGATCCGCGAGGGTGTGAAGGTCACCGGCCTTCGGCGCGAGGAGGCACGCGTGACGGGCGTCGACTGGCGGGGTGAGAGCGGAGAGAGCGGACATATCGCCTGCGATGCGATCGTGAACGCGGCGGGCATGTGGGGGCGCGAGGTCGGCCTCATGGCCGGCGTCAACGTGCCGCTGCACGCCTGCGAGCATTTCTATATCGTCACCGAGGCCATCGAGGGGCTTGGCACCCTGCCGGTCCTGCGGGTGCCCGACGAATGCGCCTATTACAAGGAAGACGCCGGCAAGATGGTGCTGGGCGCGTTCGAGTCCAACGCCAAGCCGTGGGGAATGAACGGTATCCCCGAGGATTTCGAGTTCGACCAGTTGCCCGAGGATTTCGACCATTTCGAGCCGATCCTTGAGCGGGCCTGCGAACGGATGCCGATCCTGGCCGAGGCGGGCGTGCACACCTTCTTCAACGGGCCCGAAAGTTTCACACCCGATGACGCCTATCACCTCGGCCTCGCGCCGGGGTCGGAGAATGTGTGGGTCGCGGCGGGGTTCAACTCCATCGGCATCCAGTCCGCCGGCGGCGCGGGCATGGCGCTTGCGCAGTGGATGGAGGATGGCGAAAAGCCCTTCGATCTGGGCGACGTGGATATCGCGCGGATGCAGCCCTTCCAGGGTAACCGCCGCTATCTGTTTGAACGCTCAAAGGAAACCCTGGGCCTGCTCTATGCCGATCACTTCCCCTACCGGCAGAAGGAAACCGCGCGCGGCGTGCGCAGATCGCCGTTTCACGCGCATCTTCTAGAGCGTGGCGCGGTCATGGGCGAGGCCGCCGGCTGGGAACGCGCCAACTGGTTCGCCTCACCGGGGCAGGAGCGCGAATACCGATACAGCTGGGGGCGTCAGAACTGGTTCGACAATGCCCGCGCCGAACACATGGCGATCCGCGAAGGGGTGGGCATGTATGACATGTCCTCCTTCGGCAAGCTGCGCGTCGAGGGGCCGGACGCCGAGGCGTTCCTGAACCGCGTCTGCGGCGGGCGCATGGACGTGCCTGTCGGAAAACTCGTCTACACGCAGTTTCTCAACCCGCGCGGGGGCATCGAGGCCGATGTCACCGTCGCTCGCCTGTCCGGTACGGCCTATCTGGTTGTCACGCCGGCGGCCACGCGGCTGGCCGATCAGACCTGGCTGGAGTGCCATCGCGGAGAGGATCGGGTGGTGATCACCGACATGACGGCCGCCGAGGGCGTGCTGGCGGTCATGGGACCGAAGGCGCGGGAACTGATGGAGAAGGTGAGCCCGAACGATTTTGGCAATGAGGCCCATCCCTTTGGAACCTGGGCCGAGATCGAGATCGGCATGGGCCTCGCGCGTGCGCATCGCGTCAGCTATGTCGGTGAGCTTGGCTGGGAAATCTATGCCTCTGCCGACATGGCGGGGCATGTCTTCGAGACGCTCTGGCAGGCCGGGCAGGATGTGGGTCTCAAGCTGTGCGGCATGCATGTGATGGACAGCTGCCGCATCGAGAAGGGCTTTCGCCATTTCGGCCATGACATCACCTGCGAGGATCACGTCATCGAGGCGGGGCTCGGATTCGCGGTGAAGACCGACAAGCCCGGTTTCATCGGCCGCGACGCGGTCCTGCGGCGCAGGGAAGCCGGGCCGTCCCGCCGGATGATGCAGTTCCTGCTGCACGACGCAGAGCCGCTGCTCTATCACAACGAACCGATCCTGCGCGACGGCGAGATCGTGGGGCATCTCACCTCGGGCAATTACGGCCACTATCTGGGCGCGGCCGTGGGCATGGGGTATGTGCCCTGCGAGGGCGAAAGCGCCGAGGATCTGCTCGGCTCGCGTTACGAGATCGACGTGATGGGTGAGCGGATCGCCGCGACCGCGTCCCTCAAGCCGCTCCACGACCCGAAATCGCACCGCATGAAAGCCTGAGCCCGGCGCAGACACCGGGATTCGGCTCGGCGGCCCATTGCAGCGCGGTGATCTCCGCTCTGCGCTGGGCCCCGAAGCTGTGCGCAGTCGATGCAGCCTCCAGCGAGGGGGCATCGATTGATCCCGCAGGACCGTCGGATCGGGCTCGTCGCATCGTGTCCACCTCGGCAATGGATGCGAAGGTCTTTCCGGATTTGTCAGTATCAAATTGAAACTACACGATAAATCACAACCAGCAAATTCCTTGCATTTCGCAATATCCAATGCAAAGATAATTGCATGGCCGCAAGGCCTGCAAGTGAGGACAACAGCGCCAACAGTGAGGACAACATGAAACGGATCGCCACCTGGACCGCCACCGCGTTCATCGCCGCCAGCGCCGCAGCTTCGGCCGATACGCTGCTCGTGGCCACCGACACCGCCTTCGTGCCCTTCGAGTTCGAACGTGACGGGGAATATGTCGGCTTCGACATCGACATGTGGGACGCCATCGCCGAGGAACTCGGCGTCGAGTATGAACTCCAGCCCATGGACTTCAACGGCATCATCCCCGCACTCCAGACCGGCCAGGTCGATGTCGCGCTCGCCGGGATCACGATCCGCGAGGACCGCGCCGAGGTGATCGACTTCTCCGACGGCTATTACGACAGCGGCTTCCTCATCATGGTGCCCGTTGACAGCGACATCGAGGGGGCCGAGGACCTCGCCGGGAAGCGCCTCGCCGTGCGCACGGGCACCTCCGCGGCGGATTACGCGCGCGACAATTTCGAGGACACCGAGCTCGCCCAGTTCCCCAATATCGACAACGCCTATCTGGAGCTGCGCACCGGGCGCGTGGACGCGGCGATGCACGACACGCCCAATGTCCTCTACTACATCGCCACCGCCGGCGATGGTGAGGTCAAGGCCGTGGGTGAGCAGATGATGGCGCATGAATACGGCATCGGCTTTCCCAAGGGCAGCGAACTCGTCGAGCCCGTGAACGAGGCGCTCGCCAACATGCGCGAGGACGGCCGCTACGACGAGATTTTCGCCAAGTGGTTCGGCGAAGCACCGGGCAACTGAGTCCGCACACGCCACCCAGTTAGGGGCGGTGCCGCCACAGCGCGGCTCCGCCCCCTCCTCGCCCAGCGGAGGTTTCCATGGACGTCCAGTGGTCCATCATCATCGATTTCATTCCCCAACTGCTCGCCGGGGCGCAGATCACGCTCTACATCACGGTTCTGGGGCTGATCGGCGGCATCATCGTGGGTACCATCGCGGGGCTCATGCGGGCCTATGGGGGCCTCTTCCTCAACGCGATCGCCTTCACCTATATCGAGATCATCCGCGGCACGCCGATCATCGTGCAGGTGATGTTCATCTATTTCGCGCTCCCGGTGCTGGCGGATCTGCGCATCCCCGGCATGACGGCCGCGATCCTTGCGATCGTCATCAACGCGGGCGCCTATATCGCCGAGATCGTGCGCGGCTCGGTGCTCTCGATCGGGCGGGGGCTGAGCGAGGCGGGGCTCGCGCTCGGCCTGCCGCGGTGGAAGGTGATCACGCATATCGTCGGACCGCTCGCCTTTCGCCGGCTCATCCCGCCGCTGGGCAATCAGTGCATCGTCAGCCTCAAGGATACCTCGCTGTTCATCGTGATCGGTGTGGGCGAACTGACCCGCACCGGCCAGGAGATCATGGCCGCCAATTTCCGCGCGGTCGAGATCTGGACCGCCGTCGCCATCCTTTACCTTATCATGACGGGGACGCTGTCGCTGATCCTGCGGATGATCGAGAAACGCATGAGGATCCTATGAGCGTCGTCGAGTTCCGCAACGTCTCCAAGCATTTCGGCGATCTCAAGGTGCTCGACGAGGTCGATCTCGAGATCCAGCGCCAGGAGGTGGTTGTCCTCGTCGGCCCGTCCGGCTCGGGCAAGTCCACGCTGCTGCGCTGCATCAACGGCCTGGAAGAGATCACCGGCGGCGACCTGATCGTCAACGGAATCTCGGTGCGCGGCGGTCACGCACGGCTGCGCGAGATCCGCCAGCAGGCGGGGATGGTGTTCCAGCAGTTCAATCTCTTTCCGCAGTTCACCGCGCTCGAGAATGTGGCCTTCGGCCCGCGTCAGGTGCTGGGCATGAGCCGCGCCGAGTCCAATGCCCGCGCCATCGAGCTGCTGGAAAAGGTCGGGCTGGCCGACAAGGCCAACAACGCCCCCTCCGCGCTTTCGGGCGGGCAGCAGCAGCGCGTTGCCATCGCCCGCGCGCTGGCGATCCGCCCCAAGGTGATGCTGTTCGACGAACCCACGTCCGCGCTCGATCCCGAGCTCAAGCAGGAGGTGCTCAACGTGATGCGCCAGCTCGCCGAAGAGGGGATGACCATGATCGTCGTCACCCACGAGATGAGCTTCGCACGCAGCGTCGGCACCAGGCTGATCTTCATGGAGCACGGCAAGATCGCGGTGGACGGCGACCCGCGCGAGGTCATCAACTCCCCGCCCAATGACCGGATGAAGGACTTCCTGCGTCATGTCCAGTGAGGGGCGGATCGGGTGGCTGCGCACCGGCGGCAGCCCCTACGAGATCGGCCTGGCGCTTGGCCGTCAGGCCCGCAAGGCGGCGCATGCGCGGCTGGTGCACACGCCGGCCTGGCAAGCCTGCGCAGCGCTTTCCGCGAGCCCCGCGGTGGGCGCGATGCACGGCTGGGTCGCCGCGCGCTACCCCGGGATCCTGCGCGAGATCGAGGGGCTTGCCGAGGGGCTCGACCTCCCCCTGGGCGAGGTCTTCGCCTGGAACTGCCGCGGCGAGCTTGCAGCCACGCCCGATGGCTGCACCACGGTGATGCTGCCGGGGCCGCAGCCCCGCATCGCCCATAACGAGGACGGTCTGCCCGACCTGGACGGCCATTGCTTCATTGCCGAGATCGCCCCGCAGGGGGCGCCGGGCTTTCGCGCCTTCTGTTATCCGGGGTCGCTGCCGGGGCACACATTCGCGGTGACCGAAGCGGGGCTTGTCCAGACGGTCAACAACCTGCGACTGCGGGTTCGCGACCCCCAGGCGCCGCGCATGGTGCTTGGCCGTGCGGTGCTGGGCGCGGGTGACGTGGACGCGGCGCTTGCGGTGCTGCGCGATGCCCCGGCGGGTGCGGGCTTTCACTTCGCGCTCGCCCGGGCCGGCGAGGGCGCGGTGCACAGTGTCGAGTTCGG
>PWLT01000315.1 GCA_003558415.1 Hyphomicrobiales bacterium | reverse complement strand
TGGTCGGCCTGACGCTGCTGCTGACGGCCTTCACCGGCTTTCTGATCTTTCCCATCGTGTTCTTCGTGGTCAACCTCGCCTATCGAGCGGTAGCGGTGACGCGCTGGTCGGCGACGCCGGGGATGCTGCTCATGGCAATCGAGCTGCGCACGCTCTCGGGTCACAAACTCGACGAGAAATTCGCATTCCTCCATTCGCTGGGCTTCTCGGTGTCGATCGCCTTCCCCGCCCTGCAGGTGTTTTCGGTCGCGCTGATGCTGACCAGCCCCTACGGCCAGGGGCTCAGTGACCGACTGCTCGGGACCACCGCGATCAACCGCCCGGCAACGGGCTAGAGCCGCCACTGAGCCTGGCGATGGCGCCGTGCAGTTGCCTCTTGGCGGCCCGCCGGCTGCTTGCTAACCTCCTGCGCAAATCAGCCCAAGGACCGCGAGCGCCGCCATGCGCCACACCCTTCCGATCGCGCCGCAATTCTATGTGACGGCCCCGCAACCCTGCCCGTATCTGGACGGGCGGATGGAGCGCAAGCTGTTCACCGCGCTGACACCGGAAACCGCCGATCTGCTCAACGATTCGCTGTCGAAACAGGGATTTCGGCGCTCGCAGAACGTGCTCTACCGCCCCTCCTGCGCCGATTGCGCCGCCTGCCTGTCGGCGCGCATCCGGGTGGCCGATTTCAAGCCCTCGCGCGGGCAACGCCGCATCCTGCGGCGCAACGCCCATCTCACCCGCTCGGCCAGCACGCCCTGGGCGACCGAGGACCAATACGCGCTTTTCCGCCGCTACCTCGAGCACCGCCACGCCGATGGCGGCATGGCGGATATGGATATCTTCGAATTCGCCGCCATGATCGAGGAGACGCCCGTGCGCTCGCGCGTGGTGGAATACACCGCTCCCCCCGCTGCGACCGGGGAGCCGGAACTGGTGGCGGTGAGCCTGACCGATGTGCTCGATGACGGGCTCTCGATGGTCTACTCGTTCTTCGAGCCCGGGCGCACACGCGACAGCCTCGGCACCTATCTGATCCTCGACCATGTCGAGATGGCGCGTGAGGCCGGGCTGCCCTATGTCTATCTGGGCTACTGGGTGCCCGGCAGCCGCAAGATGGGTTACAAGGCGCGCTTCGGCGCGCTGGAGGTCTATCACCGTGGCACCTGGCGGGATCTGGGCGATCCGGCGCTCTATCACTCCGCGACCCACCCGCTGGAAGTCACCCCGATCGCCGAGCAGGTCTCGCGCATTCACCTGCCCGAGCTGCGCCCTTCGCGGGGCTGACGGATCGTCATCGCGCGCCGTCCTCGGGGCAATCGGGCAGCATCGAGCGGACCCGGTCGGGCGACGGGCGCACCCGCTGGGGAAGGTCCTGGAGAACCTCGTCCATGACCTCCCCCGTCGCAGCGGCAACGAAGCAGCCATACTCCGCGGCCGTCCCGTCGGGGTTGGCCTCTCTCCACTCGGCATACTCCTGACGCTCGAAATAGACCGCCGCGCCGCCGCCCAGAACGGGAACCGCGACGATCATCCGGCGCAGGCGCGCCTTGGCTGCCAGCCGCGCGATCTCCCGACGATGCGCGGCGGCCGCGGCCGCGGCACCGGCCGCAACCGTGGCCGCCGTATACGCCGCATGAATGGCCCAGCCGGTGGCGGCCAGGCTTGTCGTGAACAGGATGGCGACCATCCAGCCCAGAAAGACCGTGCTGTGCATCAGCCTGCGGATCCATTTCATGACGCCCTCCCTGCCCTGCCCGTACCCGTTCCCCTCATGCCGCGGCCGGTGCCGCTGGTCCCGCCGTCGCACCCGCCCGGGCGACGCAGCGAAAACCGGCTCCCGCGGCGAAATATGTTGACCTCTTCGCGGCGCAGGCTGCATAGACGCACGGACGCGCGCGGGCGCGTGTTCACCGAAGGAAGGGCGGCGCGAGAGCAGCCGGAATACGGGAGGGAGCCGTGGTCCATCTGGCCATGCTGATGCGGGCGATCAATCTGGTCAACCGGATGGTCGGCAATCTTGCATCCTGGCTTGCGCTGGGCATCGTGGCGGTCTGCTTCTGGGTGGTCGTCGAGCGCTACGTCTTCTCCACCACGCAGCTCTATCTCCAGGACCTCTATGTCTGGCTCAACGGCGCGATGTTCACCGCGGCTGCGGGCTATGCGCTCTATCGCAATGACCATGTTCGCGTCGACATCTTCTTTCGCCCCGCCGCGGTGACGCGCAAGGCGCTGCTGGACCTGATCGGGGTGGTGGTGTTCCTGATGCCCTACTGTTTCGTGGTCTGGTACTATTCCTGGCGCTTCGTCCTGCGCTCTTGGAGCAATTTCGAGGGCTCGGCGAATGTCGGCGGGATGCCGGGGCTGTTCGTCCTCAAGACCTTCATCCTGGTTTTCGCCGCGCTCGTGGCACTGCAGGGCGTGGCGATGGCGATCCGCTCGATCCTGATCCTGACCCGGCGCGAGGATCTGGTGCCCGACGATTACCGCTACAAGTACGAGACGGAGTAGCCCCGCATGGATCCCGTTGTCATCGGCGAAATCCTCGCCGGGCTCATGTTCTTCGGCGTCATCGCCATGCTGATGCTGGGCTTTCCGGTGGCCTTCACGCTGGGGGGCACCTCGCTGATCTTCGCCGTCCTCGGCATTCAGTTCGGGGTGTTCGACCCCTCGAACCTGGGCGCGCTGGCGGGGCGATATACCGGTTACATGACCAACGAGGTGCTGGTCGCGGTGCCGCTGTTCATCTTCATGGGGGTGATGCTGGAGCGCTCCCGCATCGCCGAGCAGCTTCTCTCAACCATGGGGCGGCTGTTCGGAAATTTGCGCGGCGGGCTGGGCATATCCGTGATCATCGTGGGCGCGCTGCTGGCGGCCTCCACCGGCGTGGTCGGTGCGACGGTGGTGACGATGGGGCTGATCTCGCTCCCGGCGATGCTGCGCGCGGGGTATGATCCGCGCCTGGCCTGCGGGACGATCTGCGCCTCGGGAACGCTGGGGCAGATCATCCCGCCCTCCACTGTTCTGATCTTCATGGGCGACATGATCTCGGGCATGCACAGCCAGGTGCAGATGAGCCTGGGCAATTTCGCGCCGACCACGGTGTCGGTGGGCGATCTGTTCGCGGGCGCATTCCTGCCGGGGCTGATGCTGGTCGGGCTCTATCTGGTCTGGATCCTCATCAAGGCGTTCATCCATCCCGAAAGCTGCCCCGCCACCCCGATCCCGCCGGAGGAAAAGGCCGGGCTGTGGCGCGAGATCCTGGTGGCCTTCATCCCGCCTCTGCTGCTGATCGTGGCGGTTCTGGGCTCCATCCTTGGCGGCTTTGCCACGCCGACCGAGGCGGCATCCGTGGGTGCGGTGGGCGCAACCATTCTGGCGGCGGCGCGCTGGCGGCTGTCTTACGGCGTGCTGCGCGAGGTGATGACACGCACGGCGGTGATCACCTCGATGATCTTCATCATCCTCTTCGGCGCCTCGGTCTTTGCCATCGTCTTCCGCCAGATGGGCGGCGACGCGTTGGTGCGCGAGTTCCTCACCGACATGCCCGGCGGAGCGATGGGCGCGATGGTCACGGTGATGGTGATCATGTTTGTCCTCGGCTTCATCCTGGACACGTTCGAGATCATCTTCATCGTGCTGCCGATCACCGCGCCGACATTGCTGCTGCTGGGGATCGATCCGGTCTGGCTGGGCGTCATGGTGGGGGTGAACCTGCAGACCTCATTCCTGACGCCACCTTTCGGATTCTCGCTGTTCTACCTGCGTGGCGTGGCGCCCAACAGCGTGACCACGATGCAGATCTACAAGGGCGCGGTGCCCTTCGTGGCGCTGCAGATCATCGGCATCGCGCTGCTCTTCATCTTCCCCGGAATCGTGACCTGGCTGCCGTCGCTGCTGTTCTGAGCATCGGACCGACTGCGCAGACGTCGTCGCCCCTCACAAGACAACCATGCGGAGAAACGCAAAGGGGCCGGCGCGAACGCCGGCCCCTGCCCTTATCTCCAGCCGATGCCGACCGGATGTCAGGTGATATCGAAGAACCGCTCCCGCGCGCGCAGGAAGTTCATGTCGGTGCCGTCCGTGCGCGTGCGCAGCAGATTGAGCGCCTCGATGAAGCTTTCGGTGGTTTCGCGGGTCTTGGCATCGGAGCTTTCGCGCAACTCCAGCAGGATATCACGCGACGCGTTCGCACCTGCTTCGAGGATATCGTCGGGGAACTCCTGATGCACGATGACGTCATGCTCCTCGACCAGCGTGCGCAGCGCGCGCGGGTCGTTGGCGTAGAAGTCCGAGGCGACCTGGTCGTATTCGGCCTGACAGACATCGCGCACGATGGCCTGCAGGTTGTCCGGCAGATCGAGGAACTTCGCCTTGTCGACCACCAGCTCGGTCGCAAGGCCGGGCTCGATGAAGGAGGAGACGTAGTAGTGCTTGCGCACCTGATGGAAGCCAAGCGCGAGGTCGTTGTAGGGGCCGACGAATTCTGCCGCGTCCAGCGTGCCCGACTGCAACGCCTGGAAGATCTCCCCGGCGGCCATGTTGGTCACCGAAAGACCGATGCGCTGCCAGACCTGCCCGCCCAGCCCCGGTGTGCGGAAGCGCAGCCCCTGCACATCGTCGATGCTGGTCAGTTCGTTCTCGAACCAGCCCGCGGCCTGGGTACCGGTATCGCCCGACAGGAAGCCGATGACGCCGTAGTCGTCATAGATGTCGTCCCAGATTTCCTGCCCGCCGAGATAGCGCACCCATGCGGTCAACTCGCGCGAGGTCATGCCGAAGGGCACACCGGTGAAGAAGGCCAGCGCCTCGCTCTTGTTCACCCAGTAATAGGCGGCGCCATGGCTCATCTCGGCCGAACCGTCAATGACCGCATCGAGCGACTGAAGCGGCGGCACGAGCTCGCCCGCGGGATAGACCTGCACCGTCAGCTGCCCGTCGGAGGCGGCGGTGATGCGATCGGCCAGGCGCTGTGCCCCGACGCCGAGGCCGGGGAAGTTCTGCGGCCATGTCGTGACCATGCGCCAGGTGATGTTGCCCTGCGCGACGGCGGGCGCGGCCAGCGTGCTGGCCGCTGCGGCGGTGCCGCCGATGGCCGATGTCCTCAGGAAAGAGCGACGATCCATGAATTACCTCCCAGTTGGATGGATCACAGCCCCGGTTTCGGGGCGTTCAGTGTGGCGCGACAATACACACCCGCATCACGGCTGAAAAGCCTGACGGCCATGCAAAAACCGCGACATCGCGCCGCCTGCCGTAACGTCGCGACTCCCCGTTTCGCGGCGCCGCGCCGGGACAGGATGCGAGGGGCGGTCGGGTTTGCATGATCTGTCGCCGACCCGCTGCTTCGCGCAACTTCCGCAATGCATGCGGGCCGGTCGTGATAGATTCTTCGTGGTTTGCCGGTTGACGCCCCCTCAATGGGTGCTAATGTCCCCTTGGCAACAAGAGGGTCGACGATGATGGATGGTCCGGTACATGTAGGATGTTGGCGCATGAGCCGATAGCCGGGCCCCGGACCGGCTCGTCATGCGCCCCCGCCTCAACCTCGGGGGCTTTTTGTTGCGCGCAGTTTCGGAATGCGGATGGAGCGATAGTGGCATGACACGTGCGATGACCGGCGCGAAGATGGTGGTCCAGGCGCTGAAGGATCAGGGCGTGGAGGTGGTCTTCGGCTACCCCGGCGGCGCCGTGCTCCCGATCTATGACGAGATCTTCCAGCAAAACGACATCCGCCATATCCTGGTGCGCCACGAACAGGGCGCGGCCCATGCGGCCGAGGGCTATGCCCGCTCCACCGGCAAGCCCGGCGTCGTGCTCGTCACCTCCGGCCCCGGCGCCACGAATGCGGTGACCGGCATCACCGACGCGCTGATGGATTCGATCCCGCTGATCATCCTGACCGGTCAGGTGCCCACCTTCATGATCGGGACCGACGGCTTCCAGGAGGCCGATACGGTCGGCATCACCCGCCCCTGCACCAAGCACAACTGGCTGGTCAAGGACACCGGCGATCTCTCGGACATCATCCATCAGGCCTTCCATGTCGCCACCTCCGGCCGCCCCGGCCCGGTGCTGGTCGACATTCCCAAGGACGTGCAGTTCGCCACCGCCCAGTACACGCCCCCCGCGAAGGCCAAGACCGGGCATTACCGACCGCGCGTGAAGGGCGACGTTGAGCAGATCACCCGGCTCGCGGAGCTTATGGAAACCGCCAAGCGGCCGATCTTCTACACGGGCGGCGGGGTGATCAATTCGGGCCCCGCGGCCAGCCAGTTGCTGCGTGAGATCGTCGATGCCACCGGCTTTCCGGTCACCTCGACGCTGATGGGGCTGGGCGCCTACCCTGCCAGCGGCGCGAACTGGCTGGGCATGCTGGGGATGCACGGCACTTACGAGGCCAATCTGGCCATGCATGGCTGCGACCTGATGATCAATATCGGGGCGCGCTTCGACGACCGGATCACCGGGCGCATTGCCGATTTTTCGCCGCATTCGCGCAAGGCGCATATCGATATTGACCCCTCCTCGATCAACAAGGTGGTGCACACGGATGTGCCGATCATCGGCGATGTGGGCCATGTGCTCGAGGATCTGCTGCGCATCTGGAAGGCGCGCGGGCGCAAGGCGGATCGGGCCGCGCTCAAGGAGTGGTGGGGGCGCATCGAGGAGTGGAAGGCCGTCGACTGCCTGGCCTACAAGCCCAGCGGCAAGGTGATCCGCCCGCAGCACGCCGTCAAGCGGCTGGAGGAACTGACCGTCGGGCGCGACCGCTACATCTGCACCGAAGTCGGCCAGCACCAGATGTGGGCGGCGCAATACATGCGCTTCGAGGAGCCCAACCGCTGGATGACGAGCGGCGGGCTGGGCACGATGGGCTACGGGTTGCCCGCCTCGATCGGCGTGCAGGTCGCGCATCCCGACGCGCTGGTGATCAACGTTGCGGGCG
>PWLT01000343.1 GCA_003558415.1 Hyphomicrobiales bacterium | reverse complement strand
CGCCCACTCGACGATCCGCTGGCCGATCCCTTCCGCCTCGGTCATGCCGCCGCCTGCTGCCTGAGCCGCGCCATCGCCCGCGCCGTCCATGCCGCACGCCGCGAGCCGGGCGACCTCCTGCCCTGCTGGCAGGACCGCTTCGCCGCTTCCAAGGGGGCCTGACCCGCCCCATCTTCTTCGTGAAAATATTCCCGCCGGAGGCTCCTTCTCCCGGCCACGGAGCGGCACCTTACAACCCGTCGAACAGGGCCCCGCACAAGGCGCTCTCGCCGCGCTCCAGCCCCTCGATGACGTCGAAATGATGCCGCCCCGGCTCCACCGTCACCGCCACCTCCCAGGCCGCGCCCAACCACCGCGCCTGATCGACAAAGGCCGGGCGCTCGTCGCCGCCCACCCAGACATGGGCGCCAACATCACCTCGCCGGGTACAAAAGATCGGGCTTTCGGCCTCGGCCTCCGCCGCATCGATGCGCAGATCATCGTTCATCGCCGTCTCCATCAGCGGGCGCAGATCGGATAGCGGCGAGATCGGCACAACCCGCGCCAACCGCGCGCCGGCGGCAAGTTCGACATCCTCGCACGCCATGCGCGCCGAAAGATGGCCGCCCGCCGAATGCCCCGTGATCACCAGAGCGCCGGTCACCTCCTTCGCCGCCGCCGACACGGCGGCTGCCATCTCGCCGGTGATCTGCGCGATCCGCGCCTGCGGGGCCAGCGTGTAGGAGGGCAGCGCGCAGGCCCATCCGCGCGCCAGCGCACCCGCGGCCAGATGCGACCAGTCCTCGCGCCCGAAGGCCCGCCAGAACCCGCCATGGATGAACACGGCGAGCCCGCGCGGCGGCGCGTCAGGCAGGAACAGGTCAAATCGATGACGCTCGCCCGGCCCATAGGCCAGCCCGAGCCGGGCGCGCGCCCCGAGGGCCTCACGGAACGACGCCGCCCGTGCCTTCCAGCGCGGTGGATATTCCTCGGCCCCCGGGATGAAGGGCGCATTGGCATAGGCGGTATCTGCGTCCATCCGTCTTGATCCTCCTGCCGCCCCGATGGGCACTTGCTGGACATGGGCGGCCGGCCCGTGCATTTGTGGATCTCATCACCACGGAGGGGACGACCGCCATGCTCGACACGAAAACCGATCTCGCCAGCCTTCTCAAGGATCCTTCGCTTCTGGAGACCCGGGCCCTTGTCGCCGGGGAGTGGATTGCCGCCGATGACGGCGCCACCTTCGAGGTCCGCAACCCCGCGCGCGGCGACGTGATCTGCACGGTGCCCGATCTCTCGCGCGCGGATGCCGCCCGCGCCATCGCCGCCGCCGAAACCGCGCGCCACCCCTGGGCCGCGCGCGCGGCGAAGGAGCGCGCACAGATCCTGCGCCGCTGGTACGATCTGATGGTGGAGAATGCCGACGACCTCGCCGCGATCCTGACCGCCGAGATGGGCAAGCCGCTGGCCGAGGCGAAGGGCGAAATCCTCTACGGCGCCTCCTTCATCGAATGGTTCGGCGAGGAGGCCAAGCGCCTCTATGGCGAGACCATCCCCGGCCATCAGGCCGACAAGCGCATCACCGTGATCCGCCAGCCCATCGGGGTCGCGGCCTCGATCACGCCGTGGAACTTCCCCAACGCGATGATCGCGCGCAAGGTCGCCCCGGCGCTGGCCGCGGGCTGCTCGATGGTCGCCCGCCCGGCGGCGGAAACCCCCCTTTCGGCGCTTGCCATGGCCGTTCTGGCCGAGCGTGCGGGCGTGCCTGCGGGTGTGTTCTCCGTGATCACCTCGAGCCGCTCCTCCGAGATCGGCAAGGAGTTTTGCGAAAACCCGGAGGTGCGCAAGCTCACCTTCACCGGCTCCACCGAGGTCGGGCGTATCCTGCTGCGCCAGGCGGCCGACCAGGTGATGAAATGCTCCATGGAGCTGGGCGGCAATGCCCCCTTCATCGTCTTCGACGACGCCGATCTCGATGCCGCGGTCGAGGGCGCGATGATGTCCAAGTTCCGCAACAACGGCCAGACCTGCGTGTGCGCCAACCGCATCTATGTCCAGGCCGGCATCTATGACGCCTTTGCCGAAAAGCTGGCGAAGGCGGCGGACGCGCTGCGCGTGGGCGACGGGCTCGGGGACGGTGTGCAGGCCGGCCCCCTGATCAATGCCGACGCCGTGAAAAAGGTCGAGGAGCACATCGCCGACGCGCTGGCCAAGGGCGGCCGCCTGGTCACCGGCGGCAAGCGCCACGGGCTGGGCGGCACCTTCTTCGAGCCCACGGTGGTCGCGGGCGTCACGCAGGATATGGCCGTGGCGAAGGAAGAGACCTTCGGCCCGCTTGCACCGCTCTTTCGCTTTGACAGCGAGGAGGAGGTGATCGCCCAGGCCAATGACACCATCTTCGGGCTCGCCTGCTATTTCTACGCCCGCGACATCGGGCGCATCACCCGCGTGCAGGAGGCGCTGGAATACGGGATCGTGGGTGTGAACACCGGCATCATCTCGACCGAGGTGGCACCCTTCGGCGGCGTCAAGCAGTCCGGGCTCGGCCGCGAGGGCTCGCGCCACGGCATCGAGGAGTTCGTGGAGATGAAATACATCTGCACCTCGGTCTGAGCAGGACTTTCTGCGCCCTTTTGTTCAGGCCCGGTTCCAGAAGTTGCCTTCGTTCGCGATGATCTCGAGCGCATTGTCGAGGGGCATGGCGCCGCCGCCCCGATTGACGTTGTCAAAGGCCTTGATGCCAGGGGCGATGGGGCATGTCTGCGGATGGTCGCAAGCGCGCTCGGCACACCGTGCCATATCGGGCTCGGAGCATGTATGGATGGCGCCGAAGGGCAAGGACGTTTCGGTGATGCTGACATCTGGTCGGCTGCGGCCATGTATACGGCGTCGGATTTCCAGCACGGCGGCGGCGCGCCCCGATGTGCCGCAGGTCCGCGAAGCGAAACTCGGCCTTCGCTTTGGTCCCGTTCATTGCGCCAGAGGCACAGCTTCGGAGCGACAGAACGCGCCGGAACGCGCCTACCGAGTAACGGTGGGGCAAACTGATGGGTGCTGCGGGATGGCGGATCAGCGCGCAGCGCCATAGATCGCGGTGAATGACCCCGAGGCCATCGTGGTGTGTGTGATATGGCCCGCGCGTACGATGTGGTTGTATGTCCAGCTCGCGCTCATCTCGGTTTCGCTATAGGTTCCTTCGATGCGGGTTTCGAGATGCGAGTGGAAATCGTCGGTGCTTGCACCCGTCTCACGCACCGAATGGCCGATGATGACACCGCCTTCGCCACGCCCCGTACCGCCCAGGCCCAGGCCATCGGGATGGGGCGATCCCTCGACGCCACCGAAAGTGATGGTGAATTCAAGCTCCCCCTGGTTCAGCACGCGCACCAGGTTTCCTTCGCCCTCGGGATCGACCTCGAATGTCCAGGATCGGGTTGCCTGACGGGTTTCGTCGATCACCGTTGCCTCCCCACTGACGGCGGTCATCCCCCAGGCGTCGAAGCCGGGCACATCCGCCGCAGCGCCGGCACCGAAGAAAACCAGCAGCGCAATTGCCGGACTGATTGAAATGGTACTATTCATCACATTCTCCTTTGGCCGTTTGCCAGGGCGGCAACGTTGGCGGCTGTTCCTTAGTTGATCGCAGGGGTGGCGGGCCTTTCCAACCCTGCCCTGCAATGCCAAGGCGTGACATATCAGCCGCGACGGCACCTGCGCAGCTTCGGCCTTGCCGGAGCGAAGCGAGACGCCGGTTCCCGCGCTCCTTCGGCGATGATATGAAAGCAAGAGCGCGACAAGCAGGAGGATCGCCTTGCCTCGGGCAAGCACGAACGCGTCCACCGCCGCCGACTATTATGACTCCACCGACACGGAAGCTTTCTATCGGCTCTGCTGGGGCGGGTCCGACATCCATATCGGTCGCTATGATACGGGCCGGGAGTCAGTGGCCGAGGGCTCTGCGGCGATGACGCGCCACCTGCTCGGTCTTGCGGGTTTCAGGGAAGGCGACCGGGTGCTCGACATCGCCTGCGGGTTCGGCGGCACGCTTGCGCAGCTCGCCGGGATCGGCTGCCGCGCGGCGGGCATGGACATCTCGCAGGTCTGTGTCGCGCAAGCCCGACGCGCTCTGGCCGCGGCCGGACTGGCCGAGGATATCCCTGTCAGCCGTGGGGATTTCCATGACATCGAGAGCGCGCCGGGCGTCTGGGACGGTCTCGTCTGCCAGGAGTCCATCATCCACTCGAGCGACCGGTCACGCGTTTTCGACGAGGCGCACCGCGTGCTTCGACCGGGCGGGATCTTTGCGGTTTCGGACATCCTGGCGACCGACGGCGCCGATCCGGAGCTCATAGCCGCCGCCTTCGACCGGCTCGGCGTGCACGAGTTCGCCACGCGGGGCGATTACGAGGCAATGGCGCGCAAGGCCGGTTTCGCATCGATCACGCAGAGGAACGACGCCAGGATATCGAGACGCATTACGCCAAGCTGGCCGACGCGCTGTCACCGCCGCCCGAGGGGCTCGCCCCGGACACCGCCGAAAGAATCGCCACCAGCATTGGCCACTGGCGTGCGGCCATCGCGGGGGGACATGTCACCTGGGCCTGCCTGGTGCTTCGCAAGCCCGGAGCCGACGAAGACTGACATGTGAGCGCATGCTCCACTCCCCATCGCGCAGACGCAAGGAACCCGCGCCGGTCCTCTGCACGTGGAACGCGTGCCGCCGCCTCAGGCCGGCTGCATACGCGGTGTGAAGCCACGGCGCACCGCGGGGATCAGCGCGATCAGGATGATGCCGATGGAGAACAGGCACCACACTGCGGGGACCTCGTTGGGCGTGCCGGTCAGCTGCCCGGCCAGCACCGGCCCGGCCAGCGCGTGGAACAGCACGAAACGCCACGCGCCATAGGCCAGCGGCAGCACGAACACCACCAGCATGTAGGCGTGGAAACCCCACATCAGCCCCGTCGCGGCCTCCACCGGTGCCATCAACCCGTTGAGCGGCACGTCCCAGGCAATATGCCACTCGCCCGACACGGTGCAGAGCCGCTCCGCGCAGAGGATGGCGCCGGGCGTGCAGCTGCCCGCCCAGGCGAAGGGGTAGAGCTGCATCAGCATCACCAGGGCGGCCACCCCGCACAGCCCGAAAACCACCGCCTGCGTCGCCGGCCCCGGTCGCCGCGGCAGCAACTGCATGGCGAAGGCGTTGATCACGAAGGGCTGGAAGATGATGTGCAGGATCGACAGGAAGGTGACGGTCTCGTTCGCCGACGTGCCGCAACGGTCGAGCGTGAGGTATCCGGCGAGCTGCAGCGCCTCCATGAGCGTGAAGTAACCCAGCGCCAGCGGAAAGGCCGGCGGATCGCCGCGCCGCAATGTCACCACGGTGGCCACCGCCCCGGCCCCCACCATGGCTGCGGTCGCCGTGATACCCAAGCACATCGCTCTCCCCCCAACACCGCCCTGCGCCGACCAGGGACGGTGGAAGCGCGGAAAACGACATGCATCACAAGGCCTGCGGTTGATGGCAAGGTCGCCGAACCCTGCGCCTTGCACAAGCCCAATGCGCCGCCGGCGTGGTTTTGTGCTCGTTCAAATGCCTCCGGCAGCGGAAAGAGGCGGCAACCATATGCTGCGCAGGCGCCTCTGGCAGGTCTGACGGCACGAAGCACAGACCCGTCCTGCCGCTTTCGGTCGGTAGCGACCGGTGCCAAGGTCATGCACATGACATTGGCACCGTATTCGGCGGATCGCGGCGAGGATGGCTTTGACCATGGCGCCCATCACCACGGCCTCGGCAAGCTGGAAGGCGATGGCGCGGGTGCGGCGCACGACACAGGCAGCGATCTTGATCGGCTCCAGTTGCAAGGTGGTCAGCGACCACTCGGCCATGGCCTTCCAGCCGGTGTGCCGATGGCCACGCCATCAAGGCGAGCGGCCCAGAGCCGCCGCTCAGGGTGATCACCATGCCGCAGAGCGGCTTCACCGAAGCGGCCGTTTATGCGCAGTCGCTGCATCGGCAGCAGGTCCAAGAGGGGCCGCTCGCCCCCTTCGGTCGTTCGTCGAGGGTATGAGATCTTCGTTCGCGGTCACGGAGACGCCGATGCGGAGGGCGTAAACCTTTGAGTCCCTGTCAAGAAATGGCAGGACGCGCCGCTGCATGGACGCGTCCGCCGCCTGCGCCCTGCCCAGACACGCACTCACGCAAACGATATGAGACCGTGACCCGATGCCTGGAATCATCTGGAGCCGGGTCGCGATCACAGTCGAGCTCACGCGGATACAAGGACTCGGTGGAGTTGGCTGCACACCGCCAACGACGTCATCCGATGCCCACTCTCGCACTGCTTCACCGAAGGTATCTCTGTGGTCTGCGGCGAACACTTTTCTTCTGATAGCATGTCCCTGAGACGTGCCCGCCAGCGGATGTTCGATGTCTAGCCATTCCCTTGTGGGTCCGGGCACAGGGCGCAGGCACAGGTCAAAGGGTACCTCCGCCGGACTCAGGCGTGAATCCGAGCCAGTGCGTGGGCCTGCGTCCACAAGGCCGCCGGGCTCAGCCCGGTCATGCGCCTCAAGAGCCGACCTGGAGGGGCCGTATCCTCATAGCCGACGGCATGGGCGACCTCGTCCACGCCGAGTCGCCCCGTCTTCAGGAACTGCCTGGCCGCCTCCACCCGCACGGTCTGGATTCGCCCCCATCGCGATTCAAGAGCCGATGCACATTGGCAGAAACTGTGTAGCCTATAGCGCGATGCCGCACCCTTTAGCGCCTCAGCCAGCGCCCGACATCGCGGCCCCCGTCTCCATCATCGCTTTGGCGCATAGTTGTCGAGGTGGTAAGCTGGCACGAAGCCGGCGCGTTCGATATTGTGATACGAGTGTTGAGGATCGCCCGGCACGGCCTCGCCCGTCTCGGTGAACAACTCCGTGCATCCCAGCTCGCGTGCGGCGTCAATGCGTGCCGCCAACAGCGCGCGCTGCGCCCCT
>PWLT01000381.1 GCA_003558415.1 Hyphomicrobiales bacterium | reverse complement strand
CGCTTCAGGCGCTGGTCTCCGAGCCCATCAAGCCGTGCATGGATGTCGTCGTGATGGCCAATACCGTGCATGGCTACATGAGCCAGTCCGACAAGGGCGAGATGGTCATCGGCGGCGGCGCGGACGGGTTCAACAACTACACCCAGCGCGGCTCCTGGCACCACATAGAGGAGACCGTGCGCGCCCTCGTGGAAACCTTCCCCATCATCTCGCGGCTCAAGATGCTGCGCCACTGGGGGGGCATCGTGGACATGACGGGCGATCGCTCGCCCATCATCTCGCGCACGCCGCTGGAGGGGTGTTTCATCAATGGCGGCTGGGGCACGGGCGGGTTCAAGGCCACACCCGGCTCGGGCTGGGCGATGGCCGAGCTGATGGCGAAGGGCGAGAGCCCGCTCGCCGCCGAATTCGGCATGGAGCGCTTCCGCGAGGGCCGCTTCATCGACGAGAGTGTCGCGGCGGGGGTGGCACACTGATGCATGACAGCCCCGCACGCGAAGAATCACCGCATAAGCGCCGCATACGCGTATCTGAACGCAATGCGGAGCAAGAAGCATGGCTGAACAAAACGTCTCGGGGCGCACAACCCTTGCCTTCGTTCTCGGCGGGGTCGTCATCGTGGTGGCCGGGCTCGTGTGGTACCTGGCGTCGAGCGATGGCGACAGGTTCTGGCGCAGCGCGCCGGCCGAGCCCTCGGTCACCATCGAGCTGCCCGCAGACCCGGCACCCGCAGACCCGGCACCCGCAGACCCGGCACCTGCAGACCCGGCACCCGCTGACCCGGCGCCGGCAGAACCCGCCGCGCCGGCAGTCCCCGCCAACTGAAGGCGCACGCCGCAGCAGTTTCCGTACCCGGGTCGGCCCCTGCGCCGCGCCCGGCTATCGCATGCCACAAAGGCCTGCCGCCGCGGTTGGCAGGACAAGCGCACCGCCCGCCGCACCGCTCCCGTGCAGACCGTATCAGCGCCACACATGGTGCGGCGCTGCTGTCCTGACCCGGACCGTTCCTTCTTTTTCGTGTAAATATCCTCGGGGGGCGCGGGGGGCAGACAGCCCCCCGCGGCGCGCCCTTTCCGCACGCGCGAGGGATCGCTGATGCTCCTGCTGACCTGCCCTAATTGCGGCGTCACCGCCGAGGAAACCGAATTCGCCCCCGGCGGCGAGGCGCACCTGAAGCGCGCCGGGCCGGGCTGCCCCGATGATGCCTTCGAGTCCTACATGTTCGCCCGCGCCAACCCGCGCGGCGTGCATTTTGAGCGCTGGCGCCACGCCTATGGGTGCGGCAAGTGGTTCCATGCCGCGCGCTGCACGATCACGCTCGAGGTCTTCGCCACCTACGCCGCCCAGACGCCCGAGCCTCCGGCCGAAGTGCTCGCCACCATCCGCGCCCGCCGCCCCGACTGGGAGCCCCGCTCATGAGCCTGCGCCTGCAATCCGGTGGCCGCCTGATCGACCGCGGCCGCAGTTGCAACTTCACCTTCGACGGGCGCGTGCTGCAGGGCTATGCGGGCGATACGCTCGCCTCGGCCCTGCTGGCGAGCGACCGCATGGTGATGGGGCGCTCGTTCAAGTATCACCGCCCGCGCGGGCTCGTGGCCTCGGGCGCGGAGGAGCCCAACGCGCTGGTCGAGCTGGGCACCGGCGGGCGCTTCGAGCCCGACCAGCGCGCCACCACGACCGAGCTGTTCGAAGGGCTGACCGCGCGCAGCCAGAACCGCTGGCCGACGCTCGATTTCGACGTGATGGCGATCAACGGGCTGGTGCCGGGGATGCTCACGGCGGGGTTCTACTACAAGACCTTCCTGCGCCCGCGCGCCTTCTGGAAACATATCTACGAGCCGATCATCCGCCGCTCGGCCGGGCTGGGCCGCCCGCCGAAGGAGGCCGATGCCGACCGCTACGAGTTGCTCTATGCCTTTTGCGATGTGCTGGTGGTGGGGGGCGGCATCGCCGGACTGCAGGCCGCGCTCGCCGCCGGGCGCGCCGGTGCGCGGGTGATCGTGCTGGAGCAGACGCCGCATTGGGGCGGGCGCGCGCCGGTGGACGGGGTGGAGATCGACGGGGCCACCGTCGACGAGTGGATCGGCGCGGCGCTGGCCGAACTGGAGGGGATGGACAACGTCACCCTGCGCAACCGCACCATGGGCGCGGGCGTTTACGATCATGGCTACGCCCTGGGCTATGAGCGCGTGGCCGATCACAGCCCTGGAGTTGAGGGCGCGCCGCGCCACCGCCTGTGGCGCATCCGTGCGGGGCGCATCATAACCGCCACGGGCGCGATCGAGCGGCCATTGTCATTTGCGGGCAACGACCTGCCCGGTGTGATGCTCGCCTCGGCAATGCGCGACTATGTGGTCAACTGGGCCGTGGCGCCGGGCAAGCGCACGGTGATTGTGACCAACAATGACGACGCCTATCGCACCGCGCTGGCGCTGGTCGAGGCCGGGTTGAGCGTGCCCGCGGTGATCGACGCGCGCGCCGAGCTGCGCGGCGAGCTGCCCGAGCGCGCGCGCGCCGCCGGCATCCGCATCGCCGAGGGCATGGCCATCGACAAGGTCAAGGGCGGCAAGCGGGTCACCGGCGTGACCCTGTGCCGCCATTCCGGCACCGGCGGCGCCGTGGCGGAAAAGATCGCCTGTGACGCCGTCGCCATGTCAGGGGGCTGGTCGCCGGTCGTGCATCTGTGGTCGCATTGCGGCGGCAAGCTCTCGTGGGACGAGGCCCAGGCGCATTTCCGCCCCGATCCCGAGCGCGGCCCGACCGGCCATGACGGGGCGATCTATGTCCTGCCGGCTGGGTGCGCCAATGGAGCGATGCACGCGAACGCCGTCCTGCAGGATGCGGACGAGGCAGGAAAAAGGGCGGCCACGCAGACCGGCCACAGGCCCGGCGACGCCCCCGCGCCCCAGGCTGCCGCGCCCGGCGAGGCCCCGCTGAAGCCCGTCTGGATGATGCCCGAGAATGCCGATTACGCTCACCGGATGAAGATGTGGCTGGACTACCAAAACGACGTGAAGGTCTCCGATATCCAGCTTGCCGCGCGCGAGGGCTTCGAGTCGGTCGAGCACGCCAAGCGTTACACCACGCTCGGCATGGCATCGGATCAGGGTAAACTGAGCAATATCAACGGTCTTGCGATCCTTTCTCAGGATCTGGGTAAGGAAATTCCGCAGGTCGGCACGACGACCTTTCGCCCGCCATACACGCCCATCTCGATGGGCGCGATCGCGGGCGAGGCACGCGGGCCGCTCTTCCAGCCGCTGCGGCGCACGCCGATGCATGGCTGGCACGAGGCGAAAGGGGCGCATTGGGAACCGGTGGGCCATTGGCGGCGGCCCTATTGCTATCCGCGCGCAGGCGAGAGCCATGATCAGGCGGTGCAGCGCGAGGTGAAGAACACCCGCCAGGCCCTTGGTCTGCTTGACGCATCGACGCTGGGCAAGCTGCTGGTGCGCGGCCCCGATGCCGGGCGTTTCGTGGACATGCTCTATACCGGCAAGATGAGCACGCTCAAACCCGGTAAGTGCCGCTACGGGCTGATGTGCAACGAGAACGGCTTTCTCATGGATGACGGGGTGGCTGCGCGCATCGATGATCAGAGTTTCCTGTGTCACACGACCTCGGGCGGGGCCGACCACATCCATGGCTGGATGGAGGACTGGCTGCAATGCGAGTGGTGGGACTGGCAGGTGCATGTCGTCAACCTCACCGAGCAATACGCGCAGGTCGCGGTCGTGGGCCCCAAGGCGCGCAAGGTCCTTGAGAAGCTGGGCGGCATGGATGTCTCGAAGGAGGCGTTGCCCTTCATGGCCTGGGCCGAGGGCAGGTTGGGCGGCTTCGACGCGCGCGTCTTCCGCATCTCGTTTTCGGGCGAGCTGTCCTTCGAGATCGCGGTGCCCTCCGGGCAGGCGCTCGCCTTCTGGGAGGCGCTGGTCGAGGCGGGAGAGGAGTTCGGCGTCATGCCCTACGGCACCGAGGCATTGCACATCATGCGCGCCGAGAAGGGCTTCATCATGATCGGGGACGAGACCGACGGCACGGTCATCCCGCAGGATCTGAACCTCGACTGGGCGATCTCGAATAAGAAGGAGGATTTCCTCGGCAAGCGCGGGCTGGAGCGGGTCAACATGACCAGCCCCGATCGCTGGAAGCTCGTGGGGCTCGAGACCGAGGATGGCAGCGTATTGCCGCATGGGGCGCTGGCGGTGAAGCCGGGCACCAACGCCAACGGCCAGCGGCTGACCGAGGGGCGCGTGACGTCGAGCTATCACTCCCCCACGCTGGTGCGCGGCATCGCCATGGCGTTGGTGCATCGCGGCCCCGAGCGAATGGGCGAGGTGATCAGATTTGCCGGCGATGACGGCAAGGAGATTCCCGCGAAGATCGTCTCGACGGTATTCCTTGACCCCGAAGGGGAGCGGCAGAATGTCTGACCCACGCAGCGCGCTCGATGGTGCCCGGTTTCAGGGCGTGGTGACGGTGGAGGAGGTCGGGCTGCGCGGCATGATCACGCTGCGCGGCGATCCGTCATCCGATGCTCTGGCGCGGGCGTTGCAGACCGGCGTCGGGCTGGAGGTGCCGGCCATGCGCGGCATCGCCCTGGACGGCGAGCGCGGCGTGGCCTGGATGGCGCCCGACGAGTTGCTGGTCATGGTGCCGCTGGCCGAGGCCGGCGCGGCGCTGCGCGCACTGGAGCAGGGGCTTGCGGGCGAGTTCGCGACCGTTGCGGATGTCTCCCATGCGCGTGCGGTTTTCACGGTCACGGGCCGGCATTGGCGCGACGTGCTGGCAAAGCTGTGCCCGGTGGATTTCGCGCCCGGCGCGTTCCTGCCCGGCGAGATTCGGCGCACGCGCGCCGCTCAGGTCGCCGTGGCGATCTGGATGAGCGGCGAGGATGAGGTGACGCTTGTGTGTTTCCGCTCGGTGGCGCAATACATGTTCGATCTGCTCTCCACCGCGGCGCGGCCGGGCAGCAATGTCGGGCTCTACTGAAGCGCGGCCACTTGACGTCGGCGCGCGCAGACCTCTTATTCGGGGCAGCGCATTCACAAAGAACGAAAGGACAGAACATGGCTTTCGAGCTACCCGATCTTCCCTATCCGCATGACGCGCTCGCCGATCTGGGCATGAGCCGCGAGACGTTGGAGTACCACCACGACATCCACCACAAGGCCTATGTCGACAACGGCAACAAGGCCGTCGCCGGCACCGAGTGGGAGGGCAAGACGGTCGAGGAGGTCATCAAGGGCACCTATGATCCCAAGGCCGTGGCGCAGAACGGCATCTTCAACAACGCCTCGCAGTACTGGAACCACAACCAGTTCTGGAAATGGATGGCGCCGGGCGCGGGCAAGAAGATGCCCGGCGAGCTGGAGCGTGCGCTGACCGAGGCGTTCGGCTCGGTGGACAAGTTCAAGGAGGAATTCTCCGCCGCCGGTGCGGGGCAGTTCGGCTCGGGCTGGTGCTGGCTGGTCAAGGACAAGGACGGCAGCCTGAAGGTCACCAAGACCGAGAACGGCGTCAATCCGCTGTGCTTCGGCCAGACCGCGCTGCTGGGCTGCGATGTGTGGGAGCATTCCTACTATATCGATTTCCGCAACAAGCGCCCGGCCTATCTCTCGAACTTCCTCGAGAAGCTGGTGAACTGGGAAGAGGTCGCCGCGCGGCTGTAAGGCTGCCCCGAGCGAGGCGCATTCCGCCCGCCGGGTCGCACCGGCGGGCGTTTTTTTTGGCTTTTCGGGACTGGTGGATCGTCTCGTGTGACCCCAGATTTGAACGGTGCCCCGATTGGCGGGGCATGAGGTACACAGAAATCCAGGAGGGAACCGCATGGCATTGCTCCCCAAAGGCGCATGGATCGTCGTGGCGGATGGCGAAAAGGCGATGTTTCTCGAGAACGAGGGCACCACGGTTGCACCCAAGCTCAAGGTCATCGAGAAACTCGCGCGCGACCCCAACGCCACGGACCGCGAGGATTCCGACCGGCCGGGGCGGATGCCCGATCCGGGGCCGGGGCAGCTTTCCGCCATGGAGCATCCCGATTTTCAGCGCGAGGAGGGGATACGGTTTGCCCGCCAGGTGGCCGAGAGGCTCGACAAGCGCGTTGCCAAGGCCGGAGTCAAGCGGCTGGTGATCGCCGCGCCCCCGCAATCGCTTTCGGCGCTGCGCGAGCATCTCTCGGCGCGGGTCAATGGTACGCTGATCGCGGCCCTGCCCAAGACGCTGACCCATCACACGGTGGAGCGTATCGCCAAAGTCGTGGTCGAGGATATCGATCCGTTGTGAGCCGCGCGCCGGGCGTGGCGGCGCTCAACCGGAGCGCTCGGCCGACTTGGCGGCGTTCCACAGCGCGTCCATCTCGGCCAGGTCGCTCTCCTGCGGGTGCCGGCCTTGTTTGGCGAGCGCGGCTTCGATGGCGCGGAAGCGGCGCGTGAACTTGGCGTTGGCGCCGCGCAGCGCGGCTTCGGGGTCGATCCCGAGATGGCGCGCCAGATTCGCCATCGCGAAGAGCAGATCACCGAATTCCTCGGAGACCGCGTCGCGGTCGAGCGTATCGCTTGCCTCAAGCAGCTCGCGCGCCTCCTCGGCGATCTTGTCGACGACCTGATCGGCCTCGGGCCAGTCGAAGCCCACGCGCGCGGCGCGCTTTTGCAGCTTGAGCGCACGCATCAGCGCCGGAAGTCCCAACGCCACATCGTCGAGCACCCCGTGCGCCGCGCGCCCGGCGCGCTCGGCGGCCTTGATCGCCTCCCAGTCCGCCACCTGCTGCTCGGCGGACTTCTCGCGGCTCTCGGTGCCGAAGACATGCGGGTGGCGCGCCACCATCTTCTCGGCAATCGCGCGGGTGACGCTGTCGAAATCGAAATGTCCGGCCTCCGCGCCCATCTGCGCGTGATAGACCACCTGCAGCAGCAGATCGCCCAGTTCGCCCTCCAGCGCCGGCCAGTCCTGCCGGTCGATGGCGTCGGCGACCTCATGGGCCTCCTCGATCGTGTAGGGGG
>PWLT01000262.1 GCA_003558415.1 Hyphomicrobiales bacterium | reverse complement strand
CGCGACCTTTCATGACATGGGGCGCGGGCGAGCCGAGCGGGATGCCCCTTTCGCCCCGAGCCGTTCGACAGGGCGAGCGGTTCGGGAGCTTGATAACCGAGCGAGACAGCCCGCAGTAACCGTGACACGATACGCGTGCCGCGCCAATGCCAGCGGATCGGGAACCGACAGGCCCTTTGACGATGTATGATGCCCCCGTGAAAATCGATCTGAGGACGGCATCCAGGCTCTCCGTCGCGCCGATGATGGACTGGACCGACCGCCATTGCCGGTTCTTTCACCGTCAACTCACGCGGCACGCGCTTCTCTACACAGAGATGATGGCCGCCGCGGCGCTCGTGCGTGGGGGCGCGCGCCATCTGCTGGCCCATGACCCGCGCGAGCACCCGCTGGCGGTGCAGTTGGGCGGCGCCGATCCCGGCGAGCTGGCGCAGGCCGCGCGGATCTGCGCCGAGGAGGGCTATCGGGAGGTCAATCTCAATATCGGCTGTCCCTCCGACAGGGTGCAGTCGGGCTGTTTCGGCGCGGTACTGATGACGCGCCCCGCGCTGGTGGCTGAGTGCCTGGCCGAGATGCGGGCGGCCACGCGCGCGGAGATCACCGTGAAATGCCGTATCGGTGTTGACGATCAGGACCCGCATGAGGTGCTGCCGGCATTTCTGGAACGCGTCAGGGAAACCGGCGTGCGCCGGGTGATCATTCATGCGCGCAAGGCCTGGCTGCAAGGGCTCAGCCCCAAGGAGAACCGCGAGGTTCCTCCGCTCGACCACATGCTGGTGGTGGAGATGAAGCGCGCCTTTCCCGATCTGCATATCTCCATCAATGGCGGCATCGGATCGCTTGAGGCGGCACAGGATTTCCTTGCGCAGGGCCTCGACGGGGTGATGCTGGGCCGGGCGGCCTATCACACGCCCTTTGATGTCCTGGCCGGGGCGGATGCGGCGATCTGGGGCACGGACGAGGCCGCGCCGTCGCGCGCGGAGGTGGTCGCGTGCATGAAGCCCTATATCGCGCGGCATCTTTCGCAGGGCGGGCGGCTCCATGCGGTCACGCGGCACATGCTCGGGCTCTTCGCGGGCCGGCCCGGGGCGCGCGGCTGGCGGCGTGCGCTCTCCGAGGGGGCGAGCCGTCCCGGTGCGGGGGTGGAGCTGCTGGAGGCAGCGCTTGCCGCGGTCGATGCGGCGCAGCCCGAGGTGGAGACCGGCGAAAACCGGGCTGGAAGCCCGAACCCGGCGCGGCTATAGCTGCGCGGGCTGACATTTCTGCGCAGGAGCCCGCGCGATGCCGATACCCGAAATGGACCTGCTGCTGCCGATGCTCGCCATGCTGCTGGCAATCGGCGCATTCGCGGGGGTGATCGCCGGGCTCTTGGGCGTGGGCGGGGGGATCGTGCTGGTGCCGGCCTTCTTCTACGCCTTCACCTATCTGGGCTATGCCGGGCCGCAGCTGATGCAGATCTGCCTGGCGACCTCGCTGGCCACGATCGTCGTGACATCGCTGCGCTCGGTCGCGGCGCATAACCGCAAGGGGGCCGTGGACTGGGCAACCCTGCGCGGCTGGGCACCGGGGATCGCGGTTGGCGCGATCATGGGGGTGGTGACGGCCGCGGGGCTGCGCTCGACGGTGCTGCAGGGGATATTCGGCGTGCTGGGCGTGGTGGTGGGGCTCTACCTCGCCTTTGGGCGCGCCTATTGGCGGCTCGGCCCCGTGATGCCGGGCGGCGTGACCCGTGCGGTGCTTTCGCCGGCGGTGGGGTTTCTCTCGGTGCTCATGGGGATCGGGGGTGGCTCCTTCGGCGTGCCGCTGATGAGCCTCTACGGGGTGAGCATCCACCGCGCGGTGGCCACCGCGGCGGGTTTCGGCGTGCTGATCGCGGTGCCCTCGGTGCTCGGCTTCTTCTTCCTGACCGTCGATTCGGCCCATCGGCCCCCCTTCACGCTGGGGGCGGTCAATTTCGTGGCCTTCGCGGTGATCATTTCGATGACCCTGATCACTGCGCCTTTGGGCGCGCGGCTCGCGCATGCGATGGATCCCAAGCCGCTCAAGCGGGTCTTCGCGGCCTTCATCATCGTGGTCGCGGGCAACATGCTGCGCCAGGCTCTGGGCTGGTAGCGCGGGGCGCGGTCTCAGGCATAGATCCGCTCGGCCATGGGGGTGGCCTCGATCCGCCCGAGAAGCTCGGCCAGCATCGCCTCCTCGGCCCGGTTGCGCCGCGTCTTCGGGTTCCAGACCACATGCACGTCGATGGCCGGCGGGTTGTCATGGGGTGGCAGACGCCACAGCAGCCCGTCGGCCACGTCGCGGCGCACGACATGAATGGGCAGCGGCCCAACGCCCAGGCCCGCCACGATCATGCGGCGCACTTCCTCCAGATTGGCCGAGGTACCCACGATCCGATCATCGAGCCCCGATTCCGCGCGCAGCATCGTCACCGGACGCAGCGCATCGGTCATCTGGTCGGTAACAAAGCTGACCGAGGACTGCCCGGCCAGATCGGCGCGCGTTAGTCCCTCCTGTCCGAAGAGCGGGTGGCCGGGGCCGCAGAAGAGGCCGAAGAACTCGCGGAACAGGCGGCGATACTCCAGCCGCGGGCTGCGCTCATGCACCAGACACACGGCGAGCGAGGCGCGCTGCCCGGTCACTGCGGCCACCGCCTCGCGGCTGGCCATTACGTCAATCGACAGCGTGGCGCGCGGATGGCAAGCGTGGAACGCCGCCAGCGTGGCGTCGAAGAGCGGGCAGATGACATGGCTGGCCATGGCCACGCGCACATGGCCGCGCACCTCTTCGGAGACATCTCGCATCGCCGTGCCCAGTCGAAGGATCGCGCCCTGGATATCCACGGCCTCGCGATAGAGCAGCTCACCGGCTTCGGTCAGCCGGAAATGCCCGGGGCGGCGGTCGATCAGCCGCTTGCCCATGCGCTCCTCCAGACGGCGAAGCGCGGATGAAACGCTGGGCTGCTTGAGCAGCAGCCTTTCGGCCGCATCGGTGACCGAGCGCGACTCGGCGAGGACCACGAAGGTCCGCAACAGGTTCCAGTCGAGCTCACGCGCGAGACGTTCGGGGGCGATATCCATGCAAAGTATAGTTTCAGTCTATGTTCAGAATATCAATTATCTATTTTGAGAATGCCATCGCCTGCGCCACGATCACCGCGAGAAGGGTCCCGAGGGGAGCGATCCACGAAATGAGCATCGAGGCACGCGAGGCCAGGCAACCCTGGATCCTGCTCTCCCCGGCGCTGTCGGCGGTGACGATGCTGCTTTTCGTGCCGCTGATGTTCATCGTTGTCTATTCCTTCTGGCTGCGCAGCGCGGTGGGGCCGGACACGGTCGGCTTCTATCTCGACAACTGGCAGCGGGTGCTCACCGACGATTTCTACCGCTACATCCTGCTCAACACGCTCAAGATCGCGGCAATCACGACCATCCTGTGCGCCGTTCTGGGCTATCCGGCGGCCTATTTCATCGCCCGGGCGCGCGGCAACAAGGTGCTGATGCTGGTGCTGCTGATGCTGCCCTTCTGGATCAGCTACATCATCCGCACGATGAGCTGGATCAACATCCTCGGCTCGTCGGGGGCGCTCAATTCCCTGCTCATGACCATGGGGGTGATCTCCGAGCCGATCCGGATGCTATATAACGAGGGCACGGTGATCCTGGGTCTGGTGCATTTCCTGCTGCCCTTCATGATCCTCAACATCTATGTCAGCGTCGACGGCATCGACACGAGCCTGGAGGACGCCGCAAATTCGCTGGGCGCCACGCGCTGGCAGGCCTTCCTGCAGGTGACATTGCCGCTTTCGCTGCCGGGGCTGGCCGCGGGTGGGCTCCTGGTCTTCGTGCTGGGCGCGTCGAGCTACATCACGCCGCTGATCCTGGGCGGGCCGCGCGATGCGATGTTCGCCAATCTGGTCTTCGAGGCGATCATCACACAACTGAACTGGCCACTGGGATCGGCGCTGTCGCTTCTGCTGCTGATCGTGCTCGGGTCGCTGGTGCTGGTCTACAACCGCTTTCTGGGCATGTCGCAACTCACACGGGGGCTGGGCTGATGCGCGGCGACGGCAAGCTTGGCTGGCAGGCGATCCGCCTCTACGCCATCTGCGTCTATCTGTTCATGTTCCTGCCGGTGGCGGTGGTGGTGCTGCTGAGCTTCAACGCCAACCAGTTCGGCGCCTTTCCGATGACGGGTTTCTCCTTTCGCTGGTTCGAGGCGCTGTGGAACAACGATGCGGTGATGCGCGCCTTTCGTACCTCGCTGATCCTGGGGCTGCTCACGGCGCTGATCTCCACCACGCTGGGCGTGCTGGCCAGTCTGGCGCTGGTGCGCTACCGGCTGCCGGGGCGCAACCTGATCACCACGCTTCTGATCGCGCCGATCCTGGTGCCCGAGGTGGTGCTTGCGGTGTCGCTGCTGCTGTTTCTCAATTTCATCGGCATCGGCAAGAGCATGCCCATGCTGCTGGCGGGCCATGTGATCTTCACCCTGCCATTCGTGTTCCTGGTGGTGCAGGCGCGGCTGGGGGGTATCAAGCGCGACCTGGAGGAGGCCGCGCTCAGCCTCGGCGCCTCGCCCATGCAGACCTTCTTTTCGGTCACGCTGCCGCTGCTGATGCCCGCGGTCGCAGCCGGTGCGCTCTTTGCCTTCACGATATCCTTCGACAACATCACCGGCACGCTGTTCTGGAAACCCGGCGGTGTGGAGACGGTGCCCACGCAGATCTTCGCCATGCTGCGCCATTCGATCTCGCCCGAGATCAACGCGCTCGGCACGGTGATGATCGTGCTGACCGTGGGTCTGCCGCTGCTCGGCGCGGCGCTGGCCCGCAAACTCGCAACGAAGCGTGGCGGATGAGAACCGCGCATAACCCAAACCAACAAGGAGAGATGACCATGGACAACACCAAACGCTATGAGCGCCTTCTGGAGCGTTATCGCAACGGCGATCTCGACCGGCGGACCTTCCTCGGCCTGATCGGGGCGGCGGGGCTGGCCTACGGCGTGCAGACCCCGTTCGCCGGCATGGCCCGCGCGCAGGAGGTCTCCCAGGTGCGCTTTGACGGATGGGGCGGCGTCGTGTCGGAGGCGTTCCGCCGCTATGCCTTCGACCCCTATACCGAGGCCACCGGAATCGATGTGGTCGACGCCACCTTCGCCGGCGCCGACGAATACCTCGCCCAGGTGCGCGCCAGCCAGGAGGGCGAGTACAACATCGCGCATCTCTCGGGCGTGTTCGACTATGCGCGCTACGTCAATTTCGGCCTCGATGTCGAGCTCAACCTCGCCAACATTCCCAACATGGAACTGGTGATGGATGCGCTGACCAACGCCTATCGCGGCATCACGCCCGATCACCTCTCTGCGGTGCCCTACAACTACGGCACCACGGGGCTGGCCTATAACCGCGCCCATATCTCGGACGAGGAGATGCGCGAGAAGGGCGCCTCGATCCTGATCGACCCGGCCTATGAGGGGCGCATCGGCGGCTGGTCCGACTGGCGCACGCGCATCTGGTACGCCGCGCTCCAGACCGGGCAGAGCCCCAACAACATCGAGGACATGGAGGCCGTGTGGGACGCCGTGCGCGAGCATCGCGATCTGGCGCTGAAATACTGGGCTTCGGGCGCCGAGCTGATGAGCCTGCTCGCGGAAGAGGAAATCTACGTCACCGAAGGCTGGTCGGGGCGCATCTATGCCCTGCAGGAGCAGGGTCACGATATCGGCTATTACGACCCGCCGGGCAGCTTCGGCTGGCAGGAATGCCTGTTCGTGATCAAGGGCTCGCCCGTCGAGGCCTGCGAGGAACTGCTCAACTTCATGCTCGCACCCGAAACCTCGATCGCCGTGGCCGAGGGGCAGAATTACCCGCCCGCGCTCGACGGCACCAAGGTCGATCTGGGCGAGAAGGTGCCCACCCTGCCGGCCTATGACCCCACCGGCACGCTCGAGGCGCTGACCTTCGCCGATCCGGAATACTGGAACGGCAACGAGGCCGAGTGGTCCGAAGAGTTCGCCCGCGTGCAGCGCGGCTTCTAAGGCCCGACACGGGCCGACGCCGTCCGGAACCGGCCCTGCGGGATCTCCTCCTCCCGCAGGGACCGGGCGGCGCATCCGACTTCGCCCATTCATCCGCGAAAGGGACCGTGCAATGAGCGCCGTCACCCTCACCGACATCGTCAAGCGGTTCGGCAGCCTGACCGCGGTGCACCGCATGTCGCTCGAGATTCCCGAAGGCAGCTTCGTCACCCTTCTGGGACCCTCGGGCTGTGGCAAGACCACGACGCTGCGCATGATCGCGGGGTTGCTCGATGCGACCGAGGGCGAGATCATGATCGGCGGGCGGCGCATGAATGATGTGCCGATCCACAAGCGCAATCTCGGCCTCGTCTTCCAGAGCTACGCGCTGTTTCCGCATCGTACCGTGGCCGAGAATGTCGGCTTCGGCCTGCGCTACCGCAACGTGCCCCGCGCCGAGGCCGAACGCCGTGTGCGCGAGGCGCTGGAACTCGTGCAGCTTCCCCATCTTTCGGGGCGCTACCCCAAGGAGCTCTCGGGCGGGCAGCAACAGCGCATCGCGCTGGCGCGCGCGGTGGTGATCGAGCCCGATGTGCTGCTGCTCGATGAGCCGCTCTCGGCGCTCGATGCCAATCTGCGCGAGGACATGCGCGTCGAACTCAAGCGTATTCAGGAACGCATCGGCGTCACCACCGTCTTCGTTACGCATGATCAGTCCGAGGCGCTGGCCATGTCGGACATGATCGTCGTGATGTCGGATGGCCGCGTCGAGCAGATCGGCCGTCCCGAGGAAGTTTATAACACTCCGGCAAGCGAATTCGTCGCGCAGTTTCTCGGGGCTTCGAACATCCTTGACGCCGAAGCCTTGGGGGTGGAAGGCGATGCGCTCGGGCTGGATGTGCGGAATTTTCCGCGCCTCGCCGTGCCGCGCGCGCGCGCGCCCAAACTTGCGGGAGCCGGCGCCGCGCGGCTGGTCATCCGGGCCGAGAAGCTTCACCTCGTGGAGGCGGATGCACCCGAGGAT
>PWLT01000411.1 GCA_003558415.1 Hyphomicrobiales bacterium | reverse complement strand
GGAGATGATCCATCGCCATTCCCCCGGATCGACGCGGCGGCTGACGCTGGGTGCCGACAAGGGCTATGATGCGGGTGGTTTCGTGCGCGACCTGCGAAAGGCCTGCGTCACCCCGCAAGTGGCACAGAAAACGAGATATTCAGCGATCGACGGGCGCACGACCCGACACGCAGGATATGCGTTGTCCCAGAGGCACCGAAAGAAGATCGAAGAGCCGTTCGGCTGGGCCAAAACTGTCGGCGGCATGGCACAGACCATGTATCGGGGCGTTGAACGCGTTCGATCCCGCTTCATCCTGACCATGGCCGCCAACAATCTTGCCCGGCTTCCACGGTTGCTGGGGGCATGAAGGGAAAGATGGACCCAGGAGCAAGCCGTGGACGCGCCAACTGACATGGCCCATCAGTCGAACCGGACCTGATGACGGGAAAGCGTTCCGGCTCAGCGACTATTTCAGCGACCTGTGAAACGGCGCGGGATCGGATCGATCCTGATCTCGCTCATCTCGAACTCGGTGCCGCGCAGGTTTCCCACATCAGCACGCCAGCGTCCCAGTCCGGTCCGTCGATCGTGCTTTCCACCCAGCGCTGGGTTGTACACATGATGCCGTAGTGGCGTTGCACATGGTGGCGCTGGGTCATGTCCTGATGGCGGCCCTGACCGAAGCCATCGGCGATCCGATACGCCATGTGTCCAACTCCCTTGCCGAGCGGCCGGCTGCGGTTCTGGCCCGCCGGTGCAGTTGATGCCACTGGGGGCAACGTTATGAGAGCGGTGGGGAGCCGGGACACAGCACTGGCAGCCAAGCGTCGGCCCGCCGCCTTGATGGGCCGGAACCGCGGCTTAGTTTCCGGCAGGGGCCTCGCCACGCTTGACGACTGGCGCGAGGATGTCACGTACGACGCCGCGCAGCCAGGCATGCGCAGGATCACCGCTGTGGCTTCGGTGCCAGATCATGCACAGCAACGGTGGCAGCGCTGCCACCGGCGGGGCATAGACCGTGAAACCGGCGGCTTCCGCCCGGTGTTCGGCGAGGTCGAGCGGGACGAGCGCGATCAGATCGCTCGCGGCCACCACCTGCAGAACACCCTCGAACACCGGCACCGACATCGCCACCCGGCGCGAGCGTCCCTCGCGAGCAAGTGCGACATCGCCGAGGCCGTGGAACCGGCCGTCGGGCGAGCACAGCACGTGACTGAGGCTGCAGAACAGATCCATCGGAACCACTTCACCCGGCGCAACCCCTGTCGCGGCGAGCGCCGGATGCCCGCTGCGTGCAATCACGGCGAACTCGGCATGAAACAATGGTTCATGCTCGATCCATGCAGGAAACGGCAGCGTCGGCAGCAAGGCGAGATCGACATTCTGACGATCGAACGCCTCGATGTAGTGATCGGGCACCAGATCGACCAGTTGCAGCCGCACCCAAGGCGCTTCCTTCTGAAGCCGCGCGCCGAGTTTAGGCATCAGCATGGTGGCGAAATAATCCGTACCCGAGATGCGGAAATCGAGGCGCGCCTCGGCCGGATCGAAGTGGCCGGGGCCGGTGAGGACGACTTCGATATCCTTCAGCACCGCTTTGAGCGGCGCTTCCAGCCCGGCCGCGAAACTGGTTGGCACCAGCCCCTGCCCCTGACGGACGAAGAGAGGATCGCCGAGCGCATGGCGCAACCGCCCCAGTGCGGCCGAGACCGCAGGTTGGGACAGCCCGAGCCTGCGCCCTGCACCCACCGTCGAGCCCTCACGAAGCAAGGCGTCGAGCACGCGCAGCAAGTTCAGATCGAAGGTCGAAAGATTTACCATACGAATAGTGTATATACGATCAATCGATTTCATAAATCATCTGTTTTCGCTCAGACATACATGGGAAGCACCTCATGGCGCGACGCCCAGACCGCAGTCCCACGTCACCCATCGGAATGGAGGAGAACCCGATGAAACTGAAACCAGTTGCGCTCGCCGCGGCCTGCCTTGCCCTTGCCGCACCGGCTGCCGCCGACGGTCTGTCACATCTGCCGATGCTGACCGACATCGCCCCCGATGCCGTAGCGATCAGCCCCCATGTGCCGCAGATGGGTGAACACTGGACGGAACCGGCAAACCTGCCCTTGGGCCCGATCTACTGTGTGATCGACGGGCGCGTCGTCTGCGCCGAGTTCATGTTTCTTGCGAGCGAACTCGCCACCGGTGCCGACTGGACCGGCGTCGTAACGGGCATGCAGACCCCGCCCATTACCCGGATCGACATGGAGTACAAACCAGATGGAGTGGGTCCGTTCCAGGAGCCCCTCTACCAGCTCCATCTCTACTTTGCCGAAAACGAGGTGCTCGCGGCGCATTGAGGTGTTGGCGAGCCCGAATTGCCCCAGGCCTTCAGGGATACCTGAAGGCCGGGTATTTCTGGGTGTCGCGCCCTGTTCGCGGGCGGAATTCCGGAATGGGACTGGCTGCTACGCACTTTCACAGGCTTCGTGCAGACGTGACCCTCGTCTGCCGCTGGGTCGAGAGGCTGGAGGCGGCGCGAAACACCCACGGGGGCGACGAACGCGTCGCCGTGCTTCCCATCGACATGACCAATACTGATCAGGTGGGCGAGCGATGTCACAGCTGTCAGCGGGGCGAGATCAATTATCTCGTCGTACCCTGCCGGCGGCATCACCCAGAAGAAATCGCGCGCCATGCAGGCAGGCCAGTCGCGGGCGACGCATCTGGCGAGGGGCAGAATTGATTTTGTTCGTTCGACTGAATTGTGTTATGTTGTCCGCAGCTGCCCTGCGTGCAGGCAATAACTGGAAGGGATCGGTAGTGGCACAGGCGATGGCCGACAGAAGCCGCGAGACACGCACGAGGTTGATTGAGGCCGCCCGGCAAGTGCTGATGGAGCACGGGTATTCGGGCCTGTCCACCCGACGCGTGGCGGAAGTGGCGGGCATGCCGATGAGCCAGATCCGTTATCACTTCGGTTCGAAGGAAGGAATGGTGCTGGCACTGTTCGAGGCGATGAACGATGCCCTCCTCGACCGTCAGCAGGCCATGTTTGGCGACCCGAACCTACCGCTCTCGCAGCAATGGGCACTGGCCTGCGACTTTCTCGAGGACGATCTGAACAGTGGTTATGTCCGGGTCTTGCAAGAATTGATCGCCGCAGGCTGGTCGAACCCGGTGATCCGCGATGCTGTCGCCGAGGCGCTGGACGGCTGGCAAAGGCTTCTGGTGGTCGTCGCGCGCAGGGCCACGCGTCAGCTGGGACTGACTTCGCCGTTTTCGCCCGACGAAATCGTTGCGCTGGTCAGCGTGATGTTCCTCGGCTCCGAGTCGCAGATCTTACTCGGCCGCGACGGGCCACAGGTGCCCCACCGCAAGGCTCTGCGGAGAATCGGCGTGGCGATCGAACTGTTGGAGGCCGGACGGAAAGACAGAGGATGAGCCATGCGTGCAGCATATCCGCACACTGAGCTGAAGATCGACCGCGGTGGCGTCACCCTGCACTGCGAAATCTACGGCGAAGGGCCGGAGACGATCGTCTTCATCCCGACCTGGATGTTCATCCATTCGCGCGGGTACAAATCGCAGATCCCTTACTTCAGCGACCGGTTCCGCTGCATTACCTGGGATCCCCGCGGCAACGGCAAGTCGGACCGTCCCACCGACCCCTCGCATTACGGCCACAGCCAATATGTCGCCGATGCGCTCGCGGTCATGGATGCCACCGACACCGACCGGGCGATCCTCTTCGGCCTTTCGCAGAGCGGGCCGACGAGTACCATTCTGGCATCCTACCATCCCGACCGCGTGCGCGCAGTGATCATCGTTGGCACCCATTCGCCGCTCGTCCCGCGGTTTTCTCACAACAGCGCCGAGAGCTACAACCGCGACCTCGGCGCTCAAGAACCTCGGGGTTGGGAGAAATACAATCGGGGATACTGGCAGACGAACTACGATGATTTCGCCGATTTTTTCTCGAGGCAGCTTTTTGTCGAGCCGCACTCCACCAAGCAGCAAGAGGATGTGCGCGGCTGGGCTGCAGGGACAACGGGCGAAATTCTCGCGGCCTCGATGGCCGCGCCCTATGCGGGGCAATATCAACTGGATGAAGCGGCCTACCGGCGTATCCGCTGCCCGATGCTTGTGGTTCACGGTCGCAAAGACACCGTTGCGCCGGTGGCGGCGTCCGAAAAAGTGGCCGAACTGACCGGCGGCGAACTCTACATCTTCGAAGAGGCCGGGCACATTCCGAACGCCCGCTTTCCAGGGCAGTTCAACACGCTGATGCGCGATTTCCTCGCCCGCCATCTGGGCACATGGTCGCCCAACCCGCCACCCCGGCGCGCGGCGAAGGCGCCCAAGCGGGCGCTCTACCTCTCCTCGCCCATCGGGCTCGGCCATGCGCGCCGCGATCTGGCCATCACCCGCGAGTTGCGCGTGTTGCATCCCGATCTGCAGGTCGACTGGCTGGCGCAGGATCCGGTGACGCGGCTTCTCGATGCGCAGGGCGAGCGGCTGCACCCAGGCAGCCGCTGGCTTGCCAGCGAGACCGCGCATATCGAAGAGGAATCGGGCGAGCATGACCTCAACGCCTTTCAGGCGATCCGTCGGATGGACGAGATCCTGATCAAGAACTTCATGGTCTTCCAGGAGGCGGTTGAAGAAGGTGGCTACGACCTGGTGATCGCCGACGAAGCCTGGGACATCGATCATTACTGGCACGAACACCCCAATCTGAAGAAGAGCGCCATGGTCTGGCTGACCGATTTCGTCGGCTGGGTGCCGATGCCCGGGGGCGGTGCGCATGAGGCATATCTGACGACCGACTACAATGCCGAGATGATCGGCCATGTCGAAAACAACCCGACCGTGCGCGACCGGGCGATCTTCGTCGGCAATCCCGATGATGTCGCCCCACTCGGTTTCGGGACGGGATTGCCGATGATGCGCGACTGGGTGCCGAGGCATTACGATTTCGCGGGCTACGTAATGGGCGCGCACCCGTCGGGCTTCGGCCCACGCCAGGCCTTGCGCGCGCGTTTTGGCTACGCAGCCGACGAGAAGGTCTGCATCGTCACTGTCGGCGGCTCGGGGGTCGGCGCACATCTTATCCGGCGCATCCTGAAGGCCTGGCCGCTGGCAAAGGAAGCGGTGCCAGAGCTGCGCATGATCGTGGTCACCGGCCCACGGCTCGACCCTGCAGCGTTGAACGCGCCGCCGGGGGTGGAGACACGCGCCTTTGTGCCCGATCTCGACCAGCATCTGGCTTGCTGCGACCTGGCGCTGGTGCAGGGCGGGCTGACCACCTGTATGGAGCTTGCGGCGGCCGGAACGCCGTTCCTCTACTTCCCGCTGCGCAACCATTTCGAACAGAATGTCCATGTCGCCCATCGGCTCGACCGCTACAGTGCCGGCCGACGAATGATCTTCGACGCCTCCCCGCCCGAGGCCATCGCCGAGGCAATGGTGGCCGAACTCGCCGCCCCGCGCCGTTCCCTGCCAGTGGAGGCCGACGGCGCCACCCGCGCGGCGCGGCTGGTCGCCGACCTGCTGTGACCTGCCTGAGCGATCGACTCCGCATCCTGATGCCCCGCCTGATCGTCGCGCGCGTCAAGCCCGTGGGCACATAATGACCCGGTTTGACGCAGATGGATCAATCGGTTCGACGCCCCGGATCGCCTTTGCAACACGCGGCGATGCCGACCCGCCGGTGCTGTTTCTGCCCGGCTCCTACAGCACCGAGGCCGCCTGGCGAGGGGTCTGGGCGCATCTGCCCGAGGGCTGGCGACTGGCCGCGACCAGTCTGTGCGGCTGCGGCGAGACGACCGAGACCCGCAGCCCGGGCGACGCGGACATGGCGCATGAACTCGCGGTTGTGACAGAGGCGGTCCGCCGCCTTGGCGGCGGGCCTGTGCATCTGGTCGGCCATTCCTTTGGCGGCACGGTGGCACTCGCCTCCGCCCTGTTCGACCGCATCCCAGTCGCGAGCCTCGCGCTTTTCGAGGCCAACCCTCTTGACCTGATCGCCGAGAACAGCTTGCTCTACGACGAGGCGCAGGCGCTGTCGACCGCCTTCGCCAAGGCGATTGACCGCGACGAGCCGGATGCCGCGGCGCGCATCATCGACTGGTGGGGTGGCACGGGCGCCTTTGCCGCGATGCCAGCCGCCGTGCAGGCGTTCTGCCGGGGCGTCGCGCGAGCCAATTCGTTGGACTGGGAAACCGATTTCGGCTTCCGTCCGGAGCGCGATGCAATTTCGGCGCTGCGCATCCCGGTCTTGCTGGTACGAGGCGAGCGGGCCATCCCCGCCATGATCGCCATGACCGATGCGCTTGGAGCGCTGCTGCCGGGCGCGCGCCGTGCCGTCGTCGCCGAGGCCGGGCATTTCCTGATCTCGACCCATCCCGAAAACTGTGCGAAGCTGCTGGCAGACCACCTCGAACGCGCCGTGGGCGCTCCCACCAGAGGCGAGCAAGGTTCCCATGATGGAACAATCGCGTCCAGAACTTGAGGCAACCCTCGACCCCGGCGACTGGGAGGAGGCCGCCGCGCTTGCCCACCGCATGGTCGATTTCGCGATCGCCCATCTGCGCGACGTGCGCGAGCGGCCGGTCTGGCAGCCGATGCCCGACGACATTCGCGCGGCCTTCGCCGCAGGCCTGCCTGAGGCGACGCAGCCACTTGAGGCGGTTTTCGGCGAGATTCAGGTGCAGCTGTTTCCCTGGTCGATGGGGAATATCCATCCCCGTTTCTGGGCATGGTACATGGGTGCGGGTTGTTTCACTGGCGCGCTGGCCGATTTTCTCGCGGCGATTGATGGCTCGAACCTTGGCAGCGGCGATACCGGCGCAAGCCAACTCGATCGGCAGGTCACCGACTGGCTGCGACAGATGGTCGGTTTCCCCGAGGGCGCGAGCGGAACGCTGGTGAACGCCGGGTCGATGGCCAACTTCGTCGGACTGGCGGCGGCGCGCAATGCCAAGGCCGGCGTGGAACTGCGCGAGCACAGCGTCGCCGACATGCCCGCGCCGCTGCGCTTCTATGCCTCCGATCAGGTGCACAGCTG
>PWLT01000340.1 GCA_003558415.1 Hyphomicrobiales bacterium | reverse complement strand
CGCGACGGCCGCCGGGAAGGGCTTGAGCCCGTCATGCAGGCAGCCCCACAGATCGCAATAGAGCGTGTCGTATTGCGTCGCGATATCGCTCAGTTGCTCGATGATGCGGGTCATGGGGACTCCTGTCGCTCTGAAGGCGGCGACCATGTCCGGCCGCGGCGCGGCCCTCCGATTGATCGCGCCGCGGCCCCCTGCGGAGTTCGTGCGATGCCCCGACTGATCCGCGCGCTTGCCGACATCGCGGCGCCTTATGATGCGCTCTATTGCGATCTGTGGGGCTGCCTGCATGACGGCCTGCGCCCCTTCCCCGAGGCCGTCGCGGCGCTGCAGGCGTTTCGCGACGGGGGCGGCGCGGTTGTCCTGCTGACCAATTCGCCGCGCCCCTCGCCGCTGGTCACCGAGCAGCTGGACCATATCGGCGTGCCCCGCGAGGCTTACGACATTGTCGCCTCATCGGGGGATGCCGCCCAGGAAGCCATGTTCGCGGGTGCTGTCGGACGTCGGGTCTGGCATCTGGGGCCCGACAAGGACGCGGGCTTTTTCGACACTTTCGCCCCGGACGTGACGGCAAGCGGCGGGATCGATCGGGTCACTCTCGACGAGGCCGAGGGCATCGTGTGCACCGGCCCCCTCGACGAGGGAAACGACGCGCCCGAAGATTACCGCCCCGTCTTTCTCAAGGCAAAGACACGCGGGCTCAAGCTGCTCTGCGCCAACCCGGATCTGGTGGTGGACAAGGGCGAGCGGCGGATCTACTGCGCCGGCGCGCTGGCCGCGCTCTACGAGGAGATGGGCGGCGAAAGCCTCTATTACGGCAAGCCCCATCCGCCGATCTATGATCTTGCCTCGCGCCGGCTGGAGGCGCTCACCGGGCGGCGCGTGCCCGCCGATCGCATCCTCGCCATCGGTGACGGCATCGCCACCGACATCCAGGGCGCGATGGGTGAGGATATCGACGCGCTGTTCGTCACCGGCGGCATCGCGGCCGAGGAAACCGGCACCGCAGAGGAGCCCGACCCCGAGCGCCTGCGCGCCTTTCTCGACTCCCACGGGCTGAGCCCCCTCTACGCGATCGCCCGGTTGCGCTGATCGACGCGCGGACAACATAATTCCAAATCCGGGCGCCGGAGTGAAGATTTGTTGCGCAGCGATATTGCTCGCCCAGCGACGAAGCTCTATGCTGCAGCGCAACACCCTTCACGAGCCCTGCCGGGAGCGATGCGATGCTGGACACGCCACCCAATGACAACCTGCCGCGCGGCACGATCTGCATCGAGGATGTCGAGATCGGCATGCGCCGCGAGTTGCGCAAGCAGGTTACCGACCGCGACATCGAGCTGTTCGCCGAGGTCTCGACCGACCGCAACCCGGTGCATCTCGATGACGATTACGCCCGCGAGACGATATTTGAGGGGCGCATCGCCCACGGGATGCTCACCGCCGGGCTGATCTCGGCGGTGATCGGCGAGCAGCTGCCCGGGCATGGCAGCGTCTATCTCGGCCAGTCGCTGAAGTTCCTTTCCCCGGTGCGCCCGGGCGACACGGTTCTCGCCGAGGTCACCGTCACAGGGATCGAACACGCCAAGCGCCGGGTCACCCTTGAATGTCGCTGTTCGGTAGGCGATAGAACGGTGCTCAAGGGCGAGGCGCTGGTTCTGGCGCCGAGCCGCAAGTTCGACTGACGCGGGCGGGTTTCCCCCGCATATGGGGGATCATGCGGATCATTCGGCAGTGGAGCGGTCTCGACCAGGACACGCAGGGGGCCTCGGTCGCGATCGGCAATTTCGATGGTGTTCATCTGGGCCATCAGGCGGTGATCGAACTGGCCCGCGATGCCACGGATGCGCCGCTGGGCATCCTGACATTCGAGCCGCACCCGCGCGAATTTTTTGCCCCCGCGACACCGCCCTTCCGGCTGATGAATGCCGAGACGCGTGCCAACCGGCTCACCAAGCTAGGGGTCGAACTGCTCTACGAGCTTCCCTTCGACAAGGCGCTGTCGTCGCTAGAAGCCGAGGCCTTCGCGCAGGAGGTGCTCGCCGACGGGCTGGGCGTGGCGCATGTCGTCGTCGGGGCGGATTTCTGTTTCGGCAAGGGCCGGAAGGGAACCGCCGAGAAGCTGCGTGATTTCGGTGCGCGCATGGGTTTCGGCGTGACGGTGGCCGAGTTGGTGCAGGGCGGCAACGGTCAGGTGTCCTCCACCGCGATCCGCGCCGCGCTCACGGCGGGGCGGACGCGCGACGCGGCGGCGATGCTGGGCCATTGGCACCGCATCGACGGGGCCGTATCCAAGGGGGCGCAGCGTGGCCGCGATCTGGGCTACCCGACGGCCAACATGTCGGTCGAGGGGTTGCACCTGCCCCGTCTGGGGATCTACGCGGTGCTCGTCGATGTGCTCACCGGGCCGCATGCGGGCAGCTACCTCGGGGCCGCCTCGCTCGGCGTGCGCCCGATGTTTGGCGAGAACCGCCCCAATCTGGAAACCTTCCTGTTCGATTTCTCCGGCGATCTCTACGGGGAGCATCTCTCGGTCGCGCTGGTGGATTTCATCCGCCCCGAGGCGACCTTCGAGAGCCTCGAGGCGCTGGTCGCGCAGATGGACAACGACTGTGCCCGCGCGCGCGCGGTGCTTGAGGCGCTGTGAGCCCCCTTCCCTTTCGCCTGCGGTTGATACAGGCTCGCGCCCATGAATGACCCCATCCGCCGCGACGGCCTGCGCGAGAGGTTCTGGGAGCGTGTGCCGCTGAAAAACCTCACGCCGCGCGAATGGGAGGCGTTGTGCGACGGCTGTGGCAAGTGCTGCCTCAACAAGCTCGAGGATGCCGACACGGGCGAGGTTGCCTTCACCCGCGTTGCCTGCCGACTACTCGACAATGAGACCTGCCGCTGCGGCCAGTACGACATCCGCAAGACGCTGGTGCCCGAATGCGTGGTGCTCACGCCGCGCAACATCGCCGAAATCGCCTACTGGATGCCCACGACCTGCGCCTATCGCCTGCTCTGGGAGGGCAAGGCGCTGCATGACTGGCACCCGCTGATCTCGGGCGATCCCGAATCGGTTCACCGGGCCGGGATGTCGGTGCGCGGCTGGACGGTGCCGGAATTCGACGTCCCCCTCGAGGAGTGGGAGGACCACATCATCGACGAGGAACCCTGATGTACTTTGCCTCGGACAACAGTTCACCGGTTCCGCCGCAGGTGATGGATGCGCTCGCCCGCGCCAATGAAGGCTACGCCAAGTCCTACGGCGCGGATCCGATCATGGACGGCGTGCGCGCACGCATCCGCGAGCTGTTCGAGGCCCCCGAGGCGGCCGTGCATCTGGTGGCCACCGGCACGGCGGCGAATGCGCTGGCGCTGGCATGTTTCTGCCCGCCCTGGGCCGCGGTCTACTGCCACGCCATGTCGCATATCGAGGAGGATGAATGCGGCGCGCCGGAATTCTATACCGGCGGCGCCAAGCTGGTGCTGCTCGACGGCGCGGACGCGAAGATCCCGCCCGAAGCGCTCGAGCGCAAGCTGGGCCACGCGGCGAGCGTGGGCGTGCACAACGTGCAGCGCGGCATGCTGTCGATCACCAACACGACCGAGGCCGGCGCGGTCTACTCCCCCGCCGAGGTCACAGCACTCACGGAAATCGCGCGGCGCTACGGCCTGCCCTGCCACATGGACGGCGCGCGCTTTGCCAACGCGCTGGTGTCGGCCGGCTGCACCCCCGCCGAGATGACCTGGAAGGCCGGTATCGACGTGCTGTCCTTCGGCGGCACAAAGAACGGGCTGATGGGGGTCGAGGCGGTGGTGATCTTCGACCCGGCGAAATCCTGGGAATTCGAGCTGCGGCGCAAGCGCGGCGGGCATCTGTTTTCCAAGCATCGCTATCTCTCGGCGCAGATGGCCGCCTATCTCGACGGCGATCTGTGGCTGGATCTGGCCAAACGCGCCAACGCCGCCGGGCGGGTGCTGTCGGAGGGCATCACTGCGCTTCCCGGCGCGCGGCTGTTGCACCCGACGCAGGCGAACATGGTTTTCGCCGCCTTCCCCCGCGCCGCGCATCGGCGCGCGCGCGATGCCGGGGCCGCCTATTATTTCTGGCCCATGGATCAGTCGCTTGACGGGCCGGACGAGGAGCCGCTCACGGCGCGGATGGTCTGTTCGTGGTGCACCACGGATGAGGATATCGCGCGCTTCCTCGCCGTGCTGCGAGGCTGAGGCTGGGCCCTTACCCGTTCGCAATCAGAAACTCGCGAATCGCCGCGCCGGTATCAAGGGGATGGGTGATCGGCAGCATATGCGCGGCGCCCGCGACGCTTTGCCGGCGCGCATCGGGCAGTCGGCGGGCAAGCTCGGCAATGATGGCGCCGATCACGGGCGGCGATAGTGCGCCCTCCAGCAGCAGCACGGGCAGGTGGAGTGCCTCCAGCCCACCCCGGCGGAGCAGGCCGGCGCGGTCCGCGCTCAGATCCGGATCCGTCTCGGCGACGATGCACAGCCGCGCCATCATGTAGTCGCGCTGCGGCTGCGGCATGTCGGCCCAGCTCTGGCCCGCGCCCCAATGCCCGAGGAAGGCCCGCGCGGCGGTTTCGATATCGCCACGCTCCCAGGCGGTGGAGAAATCGGCGCTGCGGCGGCGGTGATCGGCAAAGACATCCGGGGCCGATACGCGCGCGGCGGCGAAGACGACCGGCTCGATCAGGGTCAGGCTGCGCAGCCTCTCCGGCGCGCGCAGCGCCAGGCGCAGGGCGATGGTTGCCCCCAGCGAGTGGCCGATCAGATCGATCCCCTCCTCCCCCGCCAGATCGTCCACCAGTTCGGACACCAGATCTGTGGTCAGGTCGTGATATCCCTGCCGCCCGCCCCAGTCGCCGCTGCGGCCGTGGCCGGGCAGGTCGATGGCATGCAGTGTCAGCAGATCACCCAGATGCGCCGCCACACCGCGCCAGGCGCCGCCATGGGCAAGCGAGCAATGCAGCGCAAGCGCCCTGCGCGGGCCGCGTCCCATCCGCTCGGCATGGATGGGAAAGCCCCGCGGATGCAGCAGGTTCACGCCTTCAGCGACGCCAGATGCGCGTCGAGATCGTCGAGCCGGTCCTGTCCCCAGAACTTCTCCTCCCCGACGATGAAGAACGGCGCGCCGAACACGCCCTGCGCCACCGCATGCTCGAGATTGGAGGCATATTCCTCGGCCCCCGAGAGCAGCCCGCTATCGGTCAGAGACGGATCGAACCCGGCCTCTTCCAGGCACGCGCGGATCACGTCATCCTCGGCGATGTCGCGCTCCTCGGCCCAGCAGGCGCGCCCGATCGCCTGCACGAGCGCCCCAAGATCCCCGCCGCCCGCATTCTGCGCAGCGATGATCGCGTAGGAGGAGGGCGCCGGATTGGTCGGCCAGTGCATCGGCTTGGGCTTGAGCGGCAGGCCGACCTTCTCCGACTGACGCCGCAGCTCCTGCAGCCGATAATCCTTGCGGCTCTGATGCCGCTCCGCCAGCGTGGCCCCGCCGGTGCGCGGGAAGAGTGCATTGAGGTCGATCGGGCGGTAGCGGATGGTGGCGCCGTGGCGCGCTGCAATCTCCTGCGGACGGGTGCCCGCGAGATAGACATAGGGCGACAGGGTGGAGAGAAAATAATCGATATGCGCCATGCCGTGGGGTTTCCTGTTGCCGAGGTTTGCAAGACCGTAACCCGGTGATAAGCGGTGTCAACGCCGCGATTCCGCCGTGGCCGGACTGCCAGAGGATCACACGACCATGCCCGCCATCTCCGAGCCCAAGCTCATTTCCGGCAATGCCAACCGCACGCTTGCCAAGGGAATCGCCCGCCGAATGGCGCTGCACAGGGGCACCAGTGTCGATCTGGTCGATGCGCGGGTGGAGCGGTTCAACGACCAGGAAATCTTTGTCGAGGTGTTCGAGAATGTGCGCGGCGAGGACATGTTCGTCATCCAGCCGACCTCGAACCCGGCCAATGACAACCTGATGGAGCTGCTGATCATCGCCGATGCGCTGCGGCGTTCCTCGGCGGCGCGCATCACGGCGGTGATCCCGTATTTCGGCTATGCACGGCAGGATCGGAGGATGCGCGCGCGCACGCCGATTTCGGCCAAGCTGGTGGCCAATCTGATCGTCGAGGCGGGGATCGAGCGGGTACTCACGCTCGATCTGCACGCAGGCCAGATTCAAGGATTTTTTGACATCCCCGTGGACAACCTCTATTCGGCGCCGATCTTTGCGCTAGATGTTCGGCACCATTTCCGCGACTCGCTCGATCAGGTCACGGTGGTCTCACCCGATGTCGGCGGCGTGGCGCGCGCGCGTGAGCTGGCCAAGCGAACGAACAGCCGCCTCGCCATCGTCGACAAGCGCCGCGAGACCCCCGGGGAAGTGGCCGAGATGACGGTGATCGGCGATGTGAAGGACCAGATCTGCATCATCGTCGACGATATCTGCGACACCGCCGGGACGCTGTGCAAGGCGGCCGAGAAACTCATGAATGACGGCGCGCGGGAGGTTCATGCCTATATCACCCACGGCGTGCTCTCCGGCCCCGCGGTTGAGCGCATCACCAGCTCCGTGCTCAAGAGCCTGGTGATCACCGACTCGATCGAACCCAGCGAGTCGGTGCTTTCGGCGCCCAACATCCGCATCGTGCCGACGGCACCGATGTTCGCTCAGGCCATCCTCAATATCTGGAGCGGCACCAGTGTGTCGTCGCTGTTTGACACCGACACGCTGGTACCGATCTACGAGGGCATGTACCGGCACGACTCCTGAGCCAAGGGCGCGCTCAGCCTCGCTCGATCGCGATCGCGGTGCCCTCGCCGCCACCGATGCAGATTGCCGCCACCCCGCGCTTGAGGCCGCGCCGCTCCAGCGCATTGAGCAGCGTGACCATGATGCGCGCGCCCGATGCGCCGATGGGGTGACCCAGCGCGCAGGCGCCGCCGTGAACGTTGATCTGCTCGCGCGGCACACCCATCTCGCGCATGAAGGCCATCGGCACCACCGCGAAGGCCTCGTTGACCTCCCACAGATCCACATCCTCGACACGCCAGCCGATGCGCTCCAGAAGCTTTCG
>PWLT01000441.1 GCA_003558415.1 Hyphomicrobiales bacterium | reverse complement strand
TATCGAGTATCAGGACACCTATTCGATCGTTACCGACAAGGTGCCGCAGGGGCGAACCTATTGCGCGCTGTGCTCGCGGCTGCGTCGGGGGATCCTCTACCGCATCGCGCGCGAGGAGGGGTGTTCGGCCGTGGTGCTCGGGCATCACCGCGACGACATTCTCGAGACCTTCTTCCTCAACCTCTTTCACGGCGGGCGGCTGGCGACCATGCCGCCCAAGCTGCTCAACGAGGAGGGGGACCTGCAGGTGCTGCGCCCGCTCGCCTTCGTGGCGGAGGTCGATTGTGCGCGTTTCGCCCGCGCGATGGATTACCCGATCATACCCTGTGACCTGTGCGGCAGCCAGGAGGGGCTGCAGCGGATGCAGGTGAAGAAACTGCTCGACGAGTGGGAGGCGCGCAGCCCCGGACGGAGGCAGGTGATGTTCCGCGCCCTGATGAATGTGCGCCCTTCGCATCTTCTCGACCCGGGGCTTTTCGATTTCGCCGCGCTGGCCTCAGGGTCGGTCGGAATTGAGGAAAATTCTCGCCATCGCGACGGCGGCGTTAACGAAGCGATCAGCCCCTCGCGCTAACGTTGATTGCGGGCGGAATTCCCCCGTCCGGCAATCGAAGGTGATCGCTCATGCCCGGTATCGGTTTCCGCGCAGATGCCATCGCCCGGATGCTGCGCTTCGCCCGGCGGCCCGAGTTGCTGGCGTTCCTGCCTGCCGCGACGCTCGGCGCCTATTGGCTGGGGGGCGAGAGCATGCTCATCGCCACGGCGCTTGTGATCCCGCTTCTCTATGCCCTCGGCGGGCTGTTCGCTGCGCCCGCGCCGGTCACGCGCGATGCCGAGCCGCGCGATTCCTGCACCGGTCTGGCGCTGCGCGATGCGGCCATACGCCGGATCGATGCGCATTTCGAGCGCGAGGCGGCAGAGGGGCTGCTCACCGCCTGCATTGCCCTGTTGGTCGAAACCGGCGCATCCGATGCGCGGCGACATGGCAGCGCGGGCAGTGGCGAGATCCTGCGCCGCAGTGCGGAGCGCATCCAGGGTGTCCTGCGTGGCGACGACATGGTCGTCCGCCTGGAAGAGGCGTGCTTCGCCGTTGTACTCGCCCCATCGCGCCGCGCCGATCTGGAAAGCGCGCTCCAGGTCGCGGCGCGCATCCAGGAGGCGGTGGAATACCCCATCAGCCTGGAGGCCAGGACCGTTCACGCCACCTGCACCATCGGATTCTGCCTCTCCTCGCGCGCGCCGGCTCCGGACGGCGAGTCGCTGCTCGACGCCGCGCTTTCGGCGCTCGAGGATGCGCGCCATAACGGGGCCGGGTCGATCCGCGCCCATACCGAAGAGATGCGCAAGGCGCGCGCCGATCTCCTCGCGCTGCGTCGCCGCATCGCGCCCGCGCTCGACAATGGGGAGGTCAGGCCCTTCTACCAACCGCAGATCTCCACCGATACCGGCGAGATCTCGGGGCTGGAGGCGCTGGCGCGCTGGGTGCACCCGGATCGCGGTGTGCTGGTCCCCGACCAGTTCCTGCCTGAATTGCTGGATGCCGGCCTGTCGGAGCGGCTGGGCGAGGTGATGCTCAATCACGCCCTCCGCGCGCTGCGAAGCTGGGACGCGGCCGGGCTGGCCATTCCCAGCGTGGCGGTGAATTTCGCTCCCGAGGAGCTGCGTAACCCCCGCCTGCCCGAAAAGGTGCAGTGGGAGCTTGATCGCTACGAACTGGCGCCGGAGCGGCTGACGGTCGAGATTCTGGAAACCGTCGTGGCCGAGGCCGCCGACGATGTGATCGTGCAGACGCTGGGCCGGCTGTCGCAGCTCGGCTGTCGCATCGATCTCGACGATTTCGGCACCGGGCATGCCTCGATGACGAATATCCGCCGATTCGCGGTCACCCGCATCAAGATCGACCGCAGCTTCGTCACCCGCCTCGACGAGGATCGCGCGCAGCAGCGGATCGTGGCCGCCATCCTGTCCATGGCCGAGCGCCTGGGTCTGGAGACCATCGCCGAAGGCGTGGAGACCGCGGGCGAACACGCCATGCTGGCGCAACTCGGCTGCGCGCATGTGCAGGGCTACGCGATCGCCCGCCCCATGCCGGGTGAGGAAATCCCCGGCTGGATCGAAGCGCATCGCCTCAGCCTGGGCGGAGCGGTGGAGGCAGGCAAGCGCATCGGCTGATACCATCCGCGCGGGCTGTGCCGCGCCCACGCCCGCCCGGCGGCCCGTGAGAGCGCGGCCGTGCTGCGCGCGCCCGGACCCGGGCAGGGCGGCCGCGCCCGCCGGTTGGGACACCGCGCGCGCCCCGAGCGCGGGAGGCCCCGGCGTTCACGTCCACCCGACCTGCCGGAAAAGCGCTTGACGGGGCTGGCCACAGCCTGTTGAACCTGCGCTCGACTTTCCCAGCGACAGGCCGGTCACTCATGGACGATCAGAACAAGAACCTCATTCTCGCCACGGTCTTGAGTTTCCTGGTGATCCTGGTGTGGTTCGTGGTGTTCCCGCCCCCCGACGCGCCGCCGCCGGAAGAGGCGGTGACGGATGCCGAGCAGCTCGATCCGCTCACCCCGCCGGCCGCACCGGGCGATGAGCCCGATACCGCCGCCGCGGAGCCCGAGGCCGAGGAGACCGCGGATGCGCCCCGCATCGTGATCGACACGCCGCGGCTGTCGGGCTCGATCTCGCTGATGGGCGGGCGGGTCGACGACCTCTCGCTCAGCGATTACCGTGAGGAACTCGACGAGGACTCCGCCACGGTCCAGCTGCTCAAGCCGGTGGACGGGCCGGACGCCTTCTATGCGCTCTATGGCTGGGCGCCCGGTGGCGCGCTCGATTTCGACGACGTGCCCGGCCCCAACACCGAATGGGAGATCGCGCAGGGCGACACGCTCGCCCCCGGCCGCCCGGTGACGCTGCGCTGGGACAATGACAGCGGCCTGAGTTTTGAACGCCGCTTCGAGGTGGACGAGAACTACATGTTCACCATCACCCAGCGCGTCGAGAACAACACCGAGGCCGAAACCCGCCTTGCCCCCTACGGCATCATCGCGCGCCACGGCGAGCCCGATGACCTCTCGCGCTTCTTCATCCTGCATGAGGGGCTCGTGCAGATGTCGGACGGCACCCTCAACGAGGACAGCTATTCCAACATGACCGACTACCGCTTCGCGGAGCGCGAAGCGGCCAATGCCGAGCACACCCAGGTCGAGAACAACGGCTGGATCGGCTTTACCGACAAGTACTGGATGGCCACGCTGATCCCGCAGCCCGGCCAGCCCTTCACCGCCGTGGGGCGCTATATCGAGAGCCGCGACATCTACCAGACGCGGGTCGACCTGCCCACGGCCACGGTGGCGCCGGGCCAGAGCCACGAGGTGCAGTCGCGGCTGTTCGCGGGCGCCAAGGAATGGTCCACGATCCGCAACTACGAGCGCGATCTGGGCATCGACCGTTTCGTCGATTCGATCGACTGGGGGTGGTTCTTCTTCCTCACCAAGCCGATCTTCGCGGTGCTCTACTGGATCAACGGCTTCCTGGGCAACATGGGCTGGTCCATCATCGCGCTGACCTTCATCATCAAGGCGGTGCTGCTGCCGCTGGCGTGGAAATCCTATGTCTCCATGGCCAAGATGAAGGAGCTTCAGCCCGAGATGCAGGCCATCAAGGAGCGCGCCGGCGACGACCGCCAGAAGCTCCAGCAGGAGATGGTCAAGCTCTACAAGGAAAAGAAGGTTAACCCGGCCGCGGGCTGTCTGCCGATCCTGCTGCAGATCCCGATCTTCTTCTCGCTCTACAAGGTGATCTTCGTCACCATCGAGCTGCGCCACGCGCCGTGGATCGGGGTGTTCCAGGACCTCTCGTCGCCCGATCCGACCTCGATCATGAACCTCTTCGGGCTGCTGCCCTGGGGCGCACCGGATCCCGGCTCCATCCTGTCGCTGATCTTCATCGGCATCCTGCCGATCCTGCTGGGCACCTCGATGTGGCTGCAGATGCGCCTCAACCCGGCGCCGCCCGACAAGACCCAGGCGATGATCTTCAACTGGATGCCCTGGGTGTTCATGTTCATCCTTGGCGGTTTCGCCTCGGGGCTGGTGCTCTACTGGATCGCCAACAACGTGATCACCTTTGCGCAGCAGTATCTCATCATGCGCTCGACGGGGCACAAGCCGGATCTGTTCGGCAACATCATGTCGAGCCTGGGGCGCAACAAGGACAAGGAAGCCAAATGAGCGGTGCCGCGGCCTCGGCGCGGGTGGCGCATCTGTGCCGCCACCCGATCAAGGCGATCGGGCATGAGGAACTGGATGCCACCCGGCTTGAGGCCGGCAAGGGGTTTGCCCATGACCGTCGCTGGGCCGTTCTGCATGCCGCTGGCCGCTCGCCCGGCCCGCAGGGCGGATGGATGCCCAAGTCCAATTTCCTGCGCGGCGTGGCGGGGCCGGAACTGATGGCGGTGCGCGCCGAGCTCGACGAGGCGGCGGGGCAGGTCACGCTGCGCCACCCGCGCGCCGAGCCCATCACCGTCGCCCCCGACAGCGAGGCGGGTGCTGCCGCACTGCTTGCCTGGCTGCGGCCCCTCTGGCCGGAGACACGCCCCGAGCCCGCGCGCATCATAGCTGCCGGCGAGGGGGCATTCACCGATGTGCCCGAGCCTTTTGTGGCGGTTCTCAATCTCAGTTCGAATCGGGTGCTTTCCGAACGACTGGGGCAGCCACTTTCGATCCACCGCTGGCGCGGCAATATCTGGCTCGACGGGCTCGCGCCTTGGGAGGAGTTCGACCTGCCCGGCCGCGAGATCGCCATCGGCAGCGCGCGGTTGAAGGTCGAGGAGCGCATCACCCGGTGCAAGGCCACCACCGCAAACCCAGAAACAGGGCGGGTGGATGCCGATACGCTGGGGGCGCTCCAGCAGGCTTACGGGCACCAGGATTTCGGTGTCTATGCGCGTGTGATCGCGGGCGGTGACGTGCAGTGCGGCGACAGGATGGAGCTGTCATGATGGGTGCGGCGCATCGGCGTTCCGGCTCTGGCCGCGAGGAACGCTCCCCGCGTCGGGGTCGCAGCCGATGACGACGGCCCCCGCCTTTCCCCTCGCCCCCGAGCCGGACGCGCAGGCGCTGGAGCGCGGGCACAAGCTCTTTGCCGGGCCGGTCGATTTCCTCAAGGGCGTCGTGGCGATGGATGGGCTGCCGCCTGCGGATCGGCCCGAGCTCTGCTTTGCCGGGCGTTCCAATGTCGGCAAGTCGAGCCTGATCAACGCGCTCACCGGGCGCAAGGCGCTCGCGCGGACCTCGGGGACGCCGGGGCGGACCCAGGAGATCAACTATTTCAAGCTGGGCGAGAGCCATTATCTGGTCGATCTGCCCGGCTATGGCTTCGCCAAGGCGCCGCTTTCGAAGGTCGAACGCTGGCAGCGCCTGATGCGCGACTATCTGGCCGGGCGCGCGACGCTGCGCCGGGCCTTTGTGCTCATCGACATGCGCCACGGCATCAAACCGCCCGACACGGAGATCATGGAGCTTCTCGATCGCGCGGCGGTGACCTTCCAAGTGGTCCTGACCAAGTCCGACAAGGTCAAGGGCGCGGCACGCGAGGCCACGCTCGCGCAACTGCGCGCGGGGCTTGCGCGACACCCGGCGGCGTTTCCCGAACTCATCGAGACCTCATCACAGACCGGCGCGGGCCTGCCCATTCTGCGCGCCGCGATCGCCGGGCTCGAATAGCGCGAGGCGCATTTGGGGGGGCGGTGCCATCCGCGCCATCGCCTGGCCCGCGCGCGCCCCGCACACCCGGTGGCGTGCATTCGGGCAGGGGCCTTGGCAGTCGCCCCTCCAGCGGCTACCAGAGCGCAACGAGGGACCGCAAAGACATGAAGAAGCAGACCGCCATGACCCGAGACTGGATCGCCACCGCCCGCACGCTCTCCGAGGCGTTGCCCTACATGCAGCGCTACACCGGCGCGATCGTGGTCATCAAGTTCGGCGGCCACGCCATGGGCGATGCCGAGGCGATGGCCTCCTTCGCGCGCGATATCGTGCTGATGCGTCAGGTGGGCGTGAACCCGGTGATCGTGCATGGCGGCGGGCCGATGATCAACGATCTGCTGGCCCGGCTGGGCATCGTGTCGGATTTCGTGCGCGGCAAGCGCGTGACCGACGCGCCCACGATCGAGGTGGTCGAGATGGTGCTCTCGGGGTTGGTCAACAAGCGCATCGTTCAGGCGATCAACGAGCAGGGCGGCAAGGCGGTGGGGTTGTCGGGCAAGGATGCGCAAATGATTGCCTGCACGCCCGACGACCCGGAACTGGGCTTTGTCGGCCGCCCCGACAGGGTAAATCCCGAGGTGCTCACCCGGCTCTTCGCTGCCGGCATGATCCCGGTGGTCGCGCCGCTGGGCACGGGACCGGCGGGCGAGACACTCAACATCAACGGCGACACGGCGGCGGGCGCGGTGGCGGCGGCGCTGGGGGCCGACCGGCTCTTGCTGCTGACCGATGTGGCCGGGGTGAAGGATGAGGGAGGCGCGGTGATCACCGACATGAACCCCGAACAGGTGCGCGAACTCACCGCCTCGGGGGTGATCGCGGGGGGCATGATCCCCAAGACCGAAACCGCGCTGGCGGCGATTGCTGGCGGTGTGCGCGCGGTGGTGATCCTCGACGGGCGGGCGCCCAATGCCTGCCTGCTGGAGCTGTTCACCGATCACGGTGCCGGCAGCCTGATCCGCGCCGCACCGCCCGCCGGAGGCTGAGGCGCGCGGTATTGCAGTAATCCGAATTCAATACGTTTGAAGTCGGCGGGGCCGTGCCCGACCGAGGTGGGCGCGTCCCCGTCACTGGCGCGACGGGGCCCGGGAACCGAGCGCCCGCAACACCCCCCGATCAGGTCGGTCGGCGCTCGGCCCAGCCCGCGAAGATCTTCTCCAGCACGACCACGATGTAGTAGATGAGGATCCCCAGGATCGCGAGTGCGATGAGGACCGCGAACATCAGCGGGTAGTTCGAGGCGATGCGCCCCGAATCGAACAGGCTGCCCAGCCCGCGCCCATGCGGGGTGACGATCTCCACGAGATTGGTGCCGATGAAGGCCAGCGTCGCGGCCACCTTGAGCGCGCCGAAGAATTC
>PWLT01000420.1 GCA_003558415.1 Hyphomicrobiales bacterium | reverse complement strand
TCGGTCAGGTCTGCGGGGCCGGCAATGCCTGTCCAGCCGACAAGCGCCTCGAGTTCCGGCTTGCCCAGTTCCGCGACGGTGGGTGCATCGAAGCCATCGATGGGCTCGGGCGAGGTCACCAGCAGGGGCCGCATCTGCTCGTTGGCGACAAACGGCGCCGAGGGCGAGGTGCTGCCGCAGTAGAAATCGGAGGTCTGCTGAAGAACCGCCGTGAGCGCCTGGCCGTCGCCCTCGGTCGGGATGTGGATGACGTTTTCCTCCAGATTGGTGACGCCATAGGCATCGAGCACCATGAGGGCGCCGAAATGCGGCAGCGTGCCGACCCCGGCCGAGCTGAAGAGGACCTCACCCGGGTTCTCGTTCACCTTGTCGATCAGGTCCTCGATGGTATGGATGTCCGAGTCGCTGTTGACCACGCAGGCCACTGGATTGATCTCGTAGATCCCGACGAAACGGAACTCGTCCACAGTGTAGGGAAGATTCGGGTTCATCGCCGGGTTGACCGTGTGCGAGCCCACGCGTGCGAAGAGCAGCGTATAGCCATCACCGTCGGCATCGCGCACCGCGACCGAGCCGGTCGCCCCCCCCGCGCCGGTACGGTTGCTCAGCACGATCGGCTGCGGCACGATCTCGCCGAGCGGACGAGCCAGCGCCCGCGCCGAAAGGTCGGTCGCGCCGCCGGGGCTGTAGGGTATGACCATCTGGATCGGTTGTTGGGGGTATTCCGCCGCCACCGGAGCGGCCAGAGCCACGGCCGCCGTGCCCAGTGTCAGAGCCATCAGAGATCTTTTCATGTCGTTTCCTCCCGTATCGATTGAAGTGCCGGTCCTCTCCGGCTTGGTGGATCCTTGCCCCGTTGCGGGGTTTGACGTCCGATTGGCTACATAACCTCCTTTCGCCGGTCGTCGGTTTCGCCATAGCGGTGCAGCGCCGGTGGCCGCAGCCCCTCGTAAAGAGCTTCCAACCGCTGGTTTACACGGTCCCCATGAGTTGCGAAGAGTGAGTTGCCTTGCAAGTCGCTGTCAACGATGAAAGGCCCGAAATTTTCCACCTTGAACATCCACATCGCCTGGGCGATGCCCAGTTCCTCGAGCCAGTGGACGGCGTGTACGGCGCGGATTCCGCGTCCCAGAAGGGCGCCGGTGCCGTAACCCACGGTCGTCAGATAAACTGCGCCATGGGGCACGAGGATGTTGACGTAATCATCGCGCGCCATTCCCCCCTTGCCGATCACGATCTTGGTGCCGGTGCGCTCCAGCCACTGGGGCATCCATTTGGAAAACCGGAAACTGGCGGTCGCGGTCACCCCGCCCACGCGATAGCTGCCATCGGTGTCGGGCGCAGCGGCGGGTGAGCAGTGAAAATTTGCGTTCGAAAGCTCGGTCAGCCCGTCCGGCAGCGCGACGCCGTCTTCGAGAACACGTTTATAGGCCCCTTCGCGGGCGGTGTAGACGATGCCGTCAAGATACACGATCATGCCCGGCTCCAGCCGCGCGATGTCCTCGGCGGTGGCCGGCAGCTTCAGGCGAAACTGCTTGAGGCCGGTTGTGGAGCTTCCCATCCGATAGTCTCCCGTCGCATATAGGGGGTGAACCAGCGCGGATCGGTCCGATACTCGATCGATCCGTCCGCGTGGATGCGCGCCGTGGCGCGGCGTGAACTCAGGCAGAAGGTATGCACCGATACCGGCATGCCGCCGGTATGCGTGAACCCTGCCTCGATGTGGCAATCGACCACCATGGAGGAGCCGACGAAGCCCATCGGCCCCATGCCGATATTGTTGCCCAGTTCCTTCAGCTCGGCCTCCAGCTCGGCGATTTTCGGATCCGGATTCGGATCGCCCACCACCCGCAAGCAGGCGGCCTGCTTGCCCAGCTGCATGCATGTATCCTTGGACCCGCCGACACCGACACCGACGATGGCCGGCTGGCACGCCAGCCCGCGCTTGCCGAAGGCGATCAGCGTGTCGAGGAAGAAGCGCTTGATCCCGTTGATCCCGTCACCGGGAAACAGCATGCGATAGTCGGAACCGAACAGCCCGCCCTTGTGGACCGTCGTGATGTCGATCCAGTCGACATCGGGCTCGAAGCTCCACTCCACCTCCGGAGCGTTGAGCCCGACATTGTTGTTGTGCTCGGTCCGCCACAGCGGATGTACCCTGTTCGGGCGCAGCGGCACCTCATGCGTTGCGCGTGCAGTGGCGGCGCGCAACGCGCGCTCCAGCGCCACAAAGCCCTCCGTCAGGCGGGCCTTGTCGCCCACCTTGACATAGTAGCGCGGCAGGCCGGTATCGGCGCACATCGGGCGGCGGTCTTCGGTCGCCGCCTCCCAGTTGTCGACCATGGATTTCAGAACGAAGGCCGAGAGATCCCCGGTCTCAAGATCGATCATCCCCTTGATGCCCTGCAGGTAATCGTCGGGAATGTCGATCGCCGCCTTGCACATGATCTGATAGGCGGCCTCCTCGATGCGGTCATCGTCGATCATCGGGTTCCCCCCTGGCGCGGTTCGGTGCGTGAAATGGCAGTCATGTCTTACCTCATTACTCCACCGCCGCTGCGGTGTCGGTCAGAATCGTCTCGCCCGGCTGCACGATGGAGAAATCGACCGGCACCGCCTCGGTGCTCAACCGCCCCTCGCCATCGGCGCACACACGGGTGAAGCAGGTGGCGTCGAGATTGCCGGTCTCCGGGTAATCCTCGCGGAAATGGGCGCCGCGGCTGTCCTCACGTGCCTGCGCGGCGCGCACGATGACTTCCGAGATGCTCATCAGGCTGTCGAGGTTCAACCAGTCGTGCCAGGTCAGGTTGAAGGCCCGGTTACCATCCGAAAGGCCGAGACCGGAGAGTTCGGCCCGGTGCTCGTCAAGGCGCGCGCGCCCGCGTGCCAGCCCGTCCGCGTCGCGCAGGATGCCCGCCTCGTCCCACATCGTCTCCGATAGCCGCTCGCGCAGGCCATGCAGGTCTCCGGCGGGACGTCCGAACGGGCGCTCGCTCCGGGCGATGCCGGCATCGATGGCGTTCTGGTCGGGGTCGCGCAGCGGCGCGCCGCTGGCCACGAAGGCGGCCATGCTTTCGCCTGCAATGCCGCCGAAGACGGTGGAATTCGCCACCCCGTTTCCGCCCAGCCGGTTGGCACCGTGCACGCCGCCACAATCCTCTCCGGCGGCAAAGAGGCCCGGCATGCCTGTCGAGCAGTCGACCTCGAACTCGAGCCCGCCCATCAGGTAATGCGCCGTCGGGACCACCTCGACCCGCCCACCCGCCAGATCGAAGCCACAATCGGCGCAGCGCTTGACCATGCCGGGGAAGCTGTTCGCCACATGGTCTCGCCCGAGATGGGCCATTGAAATGTAGACCCCACCCATGGGGGTGGTGCGCCCGGCGCGCATCTCGGCATAGATCGAGCGGCTGACGATGTCGCGGGTGGCCCGTTCACCGCGGGCGTCGTAACGTTCCATGAACCGCTCGCCGTCACCGTTGAGCAGATGCCCCCCGGCGCCGCGAAGCCCCTCTTCCAGCACGGTGCCTGTCATCCGTGTGTCGGGGCCGCCCAGCAATCCGGTGGGGTGGAACTGCACCATTTCCATGTCGCGCAGGGGCAGGCCGAGGCGCAGCACCATCGCCAGCCCGTCGCAGGTCTTGTCACCCGAGGGGGTGTGATAGCGATACATCGTCGGCCCGGCGCCGGTGGCCAAGAGCACCGCACGCGCGCGCACGAAGCGATAACCCCCGCTGCGCATGTCGATGAGCAGCGCACCGGAAAGGCCGGATCCGTCGGCCGCCGGGATCAGTTCGATCGCCCGGTGCTCCTCCAGCCGCGCGACATCCAGTGCCATCACCTGCTCCATCAGCCGGTTGATGATCTCGATGCCGGTCAGGTCGCCCTTGTGCACGGTTCGGTCGAAGGTCTGGCCGGCGAACGCCTTCTGGTGCAGTCCGCCGTCGGAATTGCGGTCGAAGAAACAGCCGACCTCGTTCTCGAGTTCATGGATGCGCTCCACCGCGCCGGTGACAAGCTTCCAGGCCAGATCCTGCTGGGGCAGCCATTTGCCACCCTCGATCGTGTCCATGAAATGCCGCTCGACGCTGTCACCCGCGGCCAGCGCGACATTGTAGCCGCCTTGCACCATCCGGGTGCAGCCACATTTGCCGGTCAAACCCTTGACGGCAAGGGTGACCCGAAGGTCGGGGTTGGCCTGCTTGGCGTGCAGGGCGGCAAACAGCCCCGCGCCGCCGGTGCCGAGGATCAGGATGTCTGTGTCGCCCTGTTCGATCTGCATCACTCAGATCACCCCCCACAAGAAGACACCACCCACCGCCAGCGCCGCCGCTGCGCCCCAGCCGATCAGCGCCGAGCGGTCATCGGCCGGATCACGCCAAGGCAGCATTTCGAGCAGCAGCAGCCTCAGCCCGAAGAACAGGTGCAGCGCCAGCAGGACCACAAGCCCCCATTCCGCCGCCTTCACCAGCGGCAAGCCGGAAAAGGCGAGGAAGGCGTCGAATCTCTCGGCCCCCTCCAGCGCCAGACCCAGCGCCAGGAAATGCATCGGCAGAAACAGCGCCAGCGCCAGCCCCGAAAGCCTGTGGCCAAGATGGGCGACATAGGAACGGTGACGCCGCGCGCTCATGATGCCCACCCCGACACGGCCCAGACCGCACGCAGACCGAGCAGGAGCGAGATCGCGCCGAAACCGATGGCGATGGCGTTGACGCCCGCGCGGCCAAGCGAGGTCCATTCGCGCAGAACATTGCGCAACCCGATGGGAACATGCACCGCCACGGCGAGCACGAACAGGGTGTAGAAGACCGGCCAAAGCGGCGTCGAGCCCGTGCGCGCGAGGATCGCCTCGGCGCTCAGGCCCGCGCGGGTGGCGTAGAGGATCACCCCCAGATGCAGCAGCACCATCGGCGCCATCACGAGCGCCGAAAGCCGTTGCAGAACAAAGAGTCGCGCCTCGCTCATCTCCCCCTCATCCCCAGAAAGTCCAGCAGACTCATTCTCTTGATGCCGGCGATCGCGCCCGTCGGGCTGATTCCCACCGGGCAGGCGCGCATGCAGTTCCCCTGCGTGTGGCACGACCCGCAGCCCCCCTGATCCATCGCCCTGTCCAGTGTTCCGCGCTGGTCGGCGTGGCGGGTGTCGTTGAGAAGTGTCCATGCGCGGGTCAGCGCGGCGGGGCCAAGATAGTCCTTGTCCCATCCCACGACGTCACAGGCAGCATAGCAGACGCCGCAGTTGATACACTCGATGGAGGCATCGGCATGGCGCCGGGCCTTGCTGGTCGTGTCAACCTCGGCCATCGGCTCTGCGCGGGTGCGGCTGCCCTGAAAGCGCCCGCCGGCCTTTTGCCACTTGTCGAAGAATTCGGTCATGTCGGCGACCAGGTCACGGATCACCGGCATGTTGCGCAGCGGCCCCACCGTCAGCGTACCGTCACCGGCAACCTTGCTGACATGGGTGCGGCAGGTCCAGCGCGGGGTATCGTTGACCATCATCGCACAGGAGCCGCACACCCCCACCCGGCAGGCAAAGCGATAGGCCAGATCGGGCGCGTGCCGGCGCTGTATCTCGGTTACCACATCGAGCACGGTCTGGTTTTCGCGCCTTGGCACGGTGAAGGTGTGGTAATCGCCTTCGGTCGCGTCACCGCGCCAAAGCCGCACGGTGAGGGTTTCGTTGCTGTCCGCCATTGCGGCGGGTGCCGTTGTTTCGGTCATTGTCAATGCAGTGTCTCCACAGCCGCCTGCTTGCCAGGCACGACCGGCGCGGGCTCCGGCCGGATACGTACGTTCACACAGGCGGGGCCGCCCGCCGCCTGCGCCCGCTCCAGCGCCGTGTCGAGCGTGGCGGGGTCTGATGTGTCCACGAATTCGCCATGCGCACCCAACGCCGCCGCCGCACCGTCATAGCGTGCGCCGGGCGACAGGGCGCAGCCATGGGTGCGCTCGGCGCCGAATTCGCGAATCTGGATCTGGTGCTCGGCGTTCCAGAGATGGTCGTTGCCGATCACGGCCACGAAATCTGCGCCCTCGCGCATGGCTGTCTCGTACTCGGCCAGCAGAAAGCCCGCGGTGCCGTCGCCCATCATCGCAAAGACGGGCTTTCCGGGGCGGGCGAGGCTGGCGGCGATGGCATAGGCCGGCCCGGCACCGATCGCGCCCGATACGCCATTGATGACGCGCGTGCCGCTGTGCTGCATTGCCTGTGACCACTGCCCGAACTCGCCTCCGTCGGCGACCAGCACGGCGCCTCGGGTCTTTGCCAGCCGTTTCTGGACGGCAGCCGCGACAGCGGCGACCCGGCCGTGACGCCCAGCCCGTGCGCCCGGACGTCAGGGTGCCGGTCGCGGAGGTGCCGCAGCGCGTGCGCGGACCAGGCGGTCTTGTGGGTCCGGTCCCGGCCGACGCCGGGCGCGAGCGCGAGGTAGTCGACCCCGGCGTCGACGTAGCGGTCGAGCCAGCCGGTCGGCGTGTCGCAATGCACTACGGGGATCGCGGCGACCCCGGCGGAGTCGAGCCGGGACCAGTTGTCCCAGGAGCCGTCCGGGTCGTCGACGACGTCGAGGTTGAGGGGGCCGACGACCGTGTCGCCCCAGGCGGGGAGGGCGGACCCGGTCAGCCAGGCGGCGTAGTCGGGGGCGGTCAGGGTCCGGCCGCCCTGGGTGAACGCGGAGAACGCGCCGGAGTCGATCAGGACCCGGACGGGGTCGGCGCCGTCGGGGCGGGCGTTGAGGGCGTCGGCGATGTGCGCGACGGTCCGGTCGGCGCCGTAGTACCACCAGGAGAACAGCAGTGACAGCGGACGCCGGTCGGTCACGGGCCCGTCTCGGGGTCGACCCGGTCGACGATCGCGAAGTAGCCGGCGGCCGGGCCGGTGGGGGCGGCGACGGCGTAATCACGATGGTCGAGCCCGTAGGGGATCAGCGGGCGGACCAGCCCGCCGGGGCAGCCGGCGACGAGATAGCGGGTCAGGATCGCGGGCGGGAGTTCGCGGGCGTGGTCAGGGTTGCCAACCCCAAACCACCAGTCGGTGGCGGGGTAGTGGCGGGCGGCGTCGGGGTCGGGGGTCGACACGATCAGCCGGTGGCGGGTCAGCGTCCAGCAGGCGGACAGGAACCCGGGCTGGTCGGCGGGGTCGACGTGCTCGACGACCTCCAGCGCGACGACGGTGTCGGCCGGGGTCAGCCGGGCGGCGTCGGCGGGCAAG
>PWLT01000045.1 GCA_003558415.1 Hyphomicrobiales bacterium | reverse complement strand
TCTGCATCTCGTCGAGGCACAACAGCCGCAGATCGCGCGCCAGCCCCTCGCCCACCGGGGCAAGCGCATCCTCCGCGCCGCTTTTGCGCGCGGCATTGAGCCCGGCGTGGACCTCCTGCATGAAGGCGTGGAAATGCACGCGGCGCTTGGCCTCGATCGCCACGGCGCCGTGGAACATGTCCATGAGCATGGACTTTCCGCGCCCGACCCCGCCCCACAGATAGAGCCCGCCCGTGGGCGGCGGCTCGGGCCTTGCGAACAGCGTGCGCAACAGCCCGCGCGGGCGCGCGTCCTCGCGTTCCAGCCAGACGCGCAGCGGCTCCAGGCTCTCCATCGCGCGGCGCTGCGCGGGATCGGGGCGAAGCCCGGCCTCGCGCACCGCATGATCGTAGATATCGGGCAGAGTCGTGGCCATGACGGCTCCATAGCGCGCCCGCGCGGGCAGGGAAAGCGCGCCCGCCGAGCCGGACGCGCACGGGTGCCCCGCCAAAGCGCTTGACCCGGCGATAGCGAATCTCTACGCCCATGCCATTCCGGTCCGCCGCCCAAGGGCGGTGGTGAAAAGGGAATCCGGAGCGGCCCCTCTCGGGCCGAAGCCGGAGCTGCCCCCGCAACTGTGCGCGGTGAGCGGCGCCTCCAGATGCCACTGGCCCGTCAAGAGGCCGGGAAGGCGAGGCGACCGCATTGACCCGCAAGCCAGGAGACCTGCCGGAATGATCACCCTTCCCGGGCGCGGGGCGCGCCATGGGAGCGGTCGAACCGCAGCGGTGACTCAACTCGCCGTCTGCGGAGCGGGCTATCCCTCCGTCAGACACCTCGAAAGACAAACCATCGGGTGCTTTGAACCCCGAGGAGGGACTGAAATGAAGGATATCCGGCTCCACCTTTCCGCCGCCGCGCTCGCCGCCCTGCCCCTGACCCCCGCCGGCGCGCAGGAGGCATTCCAGCTCGACGAGATCACCGTCTTTGCCAATCTCGCCCCCACGGCGCTGGATTCGGTCGGCTCCTCCGTCACGGTCATCAGTGACGACGAACTGCAGGCTGCGGGCGACATGCAGGTTTCCGACTACCTCAACCGCCTGCCTGGGGTAAGCGCGGCCCGGCAAGGCCCTTTGGGTACGGCGACGAACCTGCGCATCCGCGGTGCAGACCGGCGCTATATCGCGGTCTATGTCGATGGCGTGCGCGTCGATGATCCCTCGCTGGTGCAGACGGGTACCGACTTCGGAACGCTCATGACGGCGGATGTGGGGCGCATCGAGGTGCTGCGCGGCTCGCAATCGGCCCTCTATGGCGGCTCGGCTGTGGGGGGCGTGATCAACATCACCACTCGCGCCGCCGAGGAAGACGGGATCACCCACAGCTACGGGCTCGAAGGCGGCAGCTATGGCACCTTCAGCGGACGCTACGGCTTCACCCAGCGCAGCGAGCGTGGCGTGCTGAGCTTCAACCTGAGCCACGAACGCAGCGAGGGCTTCTCAGCCAGCGCCGAGGGTCCGGGCAACCCCGACCCGGAGCCCGACGGCTTGCGCAACACGCAGTTGAGCTTCTCAGCGCGCCACCGGGTGAGCGACACGGTGACCCTGGGTGCCTCGGCCTTCGTGCAGGACAGCCGCATCGAATATGACGGTTTCGGAATGGCTGGCCCGGAGGAACGGGACAATGTCGAGAACCGCAGGCAGCTCGGCGGGCGTGTCTTCGCCGAGATCGACGCAGGCGCCACAACGCATGAATTCGAGGCCACCGCCTACAGCATCCGCCGTCACAACGATGAAGAGAACGCCTTTGGCCCACCGCCACGGCTGGAATCCACCTTCCGCGGCAGCCGTCTCGGCCTCGGCTATCAGGGAACGACCGAATTCTCGCCCGAATTCACGCTGGTCTACGGCGCCGACTATACCGAGGAGCGCGCCGAGTACAACGCGCTGCCGCAGGGGCGCGAACGCACGCGCATTGCCGGGGCCTTCGCGCAAGCGCTCTGGGCACCATCGGCCGATCTGGACATTTCCGTATCGGCACGGGGCGAGCACTATTCCTCCTTCGGCAGCGCGCTCACCGGCCGCGCGGCGATGGCATGGCGGCCGGCGGACGGCACGACGGTGCGCGCCGCCGCTTCCACGGGATTTCGCCCGCCTTCCATCGACGAGCGGTTCGGGGACTATGGCACCTTCGTCGGCAACCCCGACCTCGAGCCCGAGGAAAGCCGCAGCTTCGAACTGGGCGTGGAGCAGGAGTTCGCCGGCGGCGCCACGATCGCCGCGACGGGCTTCCACCTCGGCACCGACAATCTGGTTACCTTCCGCCAGTGCGATGGGTATGATCCTGTCACGTTCACGTGCCCACCCGGTGAAGTGCATTCGCTGCAGAACCTTCCGGGACGTTCGATACGGCGTGGTGTCGAGTTCGAGGGCAGCTTGCCCCTGAGCGATGTTGTGTCGCTGCAAGGGAATTATACCTACACCGATGCGCGGACGCCGTCCGGGGACCGCCTGGGAGGGGTGCCACGCCATGACGCCACCGTAACGCTGGATGCAAGTTTCAGCGACCGGCTGTCCGGCAGCTTCGGCATGCAGCGTGTCGCAGGCCGGGCTGACGACGCCATGACTGGCCAATCGATGGACGACTACACCGTCGCCAACATGAACCTGCGCTACGGCCTCACCGACACCACCGATCTGACCCTGCGCGTCGACAATATCTTCAACACGCAGTACCAGCAGGTCGCGGGCTACGGAACCTCGGGACGCGCCGCCTATATCGGCATCTCCGGGCGCTTCTAGAACGGGGGCCCCAAATGCGCCGCGCCATGCCTTCTTTTTCGCGGAAATATCCCCGCCGGAGGCTCCCGCCCCCGCAACCGGCGCATCCGCCGGGCCGAGGCGGGGCCGGCGCAACCCGCTCCATGCCCACACCCGCAGGGCTGGCGCTGCTGGCCCTGCTTGCGCTGCCCCTCCTCACGCCACACGCCGAGGCGGCGCCCGAACGCGTCGTCTCGCTCAATGTCTGCACCGATCAGCTCGCCATGATGCTGGCCGGGCCGGATCAACTCGTCGCCGTCTCCACGCTGGCGCGCGATCCACGCACATCGGCCATGGCGGAGGCGGCGCAGACCCTGCCCGTCACCCATGGCGGCGCCGAGGCGGTGTTTCGCCTTGAACCCGATCTGGTGCTCGCGGGCAGCTTCACCACCCCGCACACCACCGCCATGCTGCGCCGGCTGGGAGTGGAGGTGGCGGAATTCGCCCCCACTACAGATTTTGACGGCATCCGTGCCGATATCGCGCGCATGGGCGCGCTTCTGGGCCGGCAGGCCGAAGCAGAGGCGCTCATCGCGGATTTCGACACCCGTCTCGCAGCGTTGCGCGCCGGCGCCAACACCGAGCGCCCGCGCGCAGCGCTCTACGCCGCCAATGGCTGGACCTCAGGCCCCGCCACGCTTTCCGGCGCGATCCTCGACGCCGCGGGGTTCGACAATGTCGCCGCCGAGGCCGGGCTGCACCATGGCGGCGGGTTGCCCCTGGAGCGTCTGGTGATGCTCCAGCCCGACATCGTGATCACCGGAGAGCCCTATCCCGGCGCCTCGCGGAGCGAGGAAATCCTCGCCCATCCCGCGCTCGACGCCCTGCGCATGGGCAGCAAAGGGGCGAAGCTGTCGGATGCGCACTGGGTCTGCGGCACGCCGCATGTGCTCGACGCCATAGAGCGGCTGGCAGCGGCGCGCGAGGCGCTGCAATGAGCCGCGATGCGGCGCTGCTTTGGCTGCTCGCCCTGCTGGTGGCGGGGCTCTTCGCGCTCTCGCTGCTGATCGGTCCGGCCGGGTTGACGCTGGCTCAGTCGCTGGGCGCGCTGCTGCGCGGTGAGGGCGCGGCGGAGACGCTGGTGATGCGCGAGATCCGCCTGCCGCGCGCGGCCTTGGCGGTGCTGGTGGGCGCGGCGCTGGGCCTGTCAGGGGCCGCGCTTCAGGGCTATCTGCGCAACCCGCTGGCCGAGCCGGGGCTGATCGGCGTGTCGGGCTCGGCCGCGCTGGGCGCCGTTCTGGCCATCCAGACGGGGCTCGCTGCCGCCTTCGCACTGGCGCTCCCGCTTGCGGCGCTCACAGGCGCGGTGCTCGCGGTTCTGGCGCTGCTGGGGCTCGCGGGGCCGCGCGGCGGTGGCTTCACGCTGATCCTTGCGGGCATCGCCATCTCGGCGCTGGCGGGCGCGCTGACCTCGCTCGCGCTCAACCTCTCGCCCAATCCCTTCGCGGCGACCGAAGCGGTTTTCTGGATGATGGGCTCGCTTGCCGATCGCTCCTTCACACATGTCTGGCTCGCGCTGCCCTTCATCGTGCTGGGCGGGGCGGCGGTGCTGACGCTGGGGCGCGGGCTCGATGCGCTGACGCTGGGCGAGGACGCGGCCGAGGCGCTGGGCGTGGGGCTCGCGCGGCTGCGGCTGGTGCTGGTGCTGGGCGTGGCCTCGGCGGTCGGCGCGGCGACGGCGGTGGCGGGCGCGATCGGCTTCGTGGGGCTGGTGGTGCCGCATCTGCTGCGCCCGCTGGTGGGCGCGCAGCCCTCAAAGCTCTTGCCCGCCTCGGCGCTGGGGGGTGCGGCGATGATCCTCGCCGCCGATATCGCCGTGCGGCTGATCGCTCCCGAGCGTGACCTCAAGCTCGGCGTACTTACCGCCATCGTGGGTGCGCCCTTCTTCCTGCATCTGATCTGGCGCACGCGGCGGGAGGGGCTGTAATGCTGAGTATCGAGAACCTCACGGTGCGGCGCGGCGATGTCACCGCCGTCGATGGCGTCACGCTCGATGTCGGGGCGGGGGAGTTCGTGGGCCTCATCGGCCCCAACGGCGCGGGCAAGACCACGCTGATGCGCGCGGCCCTCGGCCTGCTGCCGCATGAGGGAACGAGCAGCCTTGCCGCCATGCCGGCCGCCACGCGCGCACGTCACGCCGCCTGGCTGCCCCAGACGCGCGAGATCGCCTGGCCGGTCAGTGTCGAGACGCTGGTGCGGCTGGGGCGCACGCCGCACCGCAGCACCGGCGGGCCGCGCGCGGATACAAAGGCGGTTGATGCCGCGCTGGCCCGAATGGAGCTTGAGGATTTCCGCCACCGCACCGCCACAAGGCTATCGGGGGGCGAGCAGGCGCGCGTGCTGATCGCACGCGCGCTGGCGCAGGAGGCACCGCTCCTGCTGGCCGACGAGCCCATCGCCGGGCTCGACCCCGCGCATCAGCTCGCCGCCATGGAAACCTTCGCCGCGCTCGCCGGCGAGGGGCACGGGGTCGTCGCCGCACTGCACGACCTTGGCCTCGCCGCGCGCTTCTGCACGCGTATCGTGGTGCTGCACCGGGGCGAGAAACACGCCGACGGAACCCCCGGCGCGGTACTCACCCCCGAACTTCTGGCGCACGTCTTCGCCATCCGCGCCCATTACGAACAGACACGCGACGGCCCCGTCTTCCAACCATTGGAGCGCCTGAGATGAGCCTGCGCCGCTTTCCGCCCGAACGCATCGTCTGCCTGACCGAGGAGACGGTGGAGACCCTCTATCTGCTGGGCGAGGAGGCGCGCATCGTCGGCGTGACCGGCTATGCCGTGCGCCCGCCGCGCGTGCGGCGCGAGAAGCCGCGCGTGGGGGCGTTCACCTCGGCCGATATCGCAAAGATCCGCGCGCTGGACCCCGACCTGGTGCTCACCTTCTCCGATCTGCAGGCCGAGATCGCGGCCGAGCTGATCCGCGCGGGCATCACCGTGCATGCCTTCAACCAACGCGACGTGGCGGGGATACTGGCGATGATCCGCACGCTGGGCGCGCTGGTGGGCTGTCCGCAGCGCGCAGCCCGGCTGGCCGCGCATCTTGAGGACCGGATGCGCGCGGTGTCCGCGCCCCCTGCCCCCCGCCCGCGCGTCTATTTCGAGGAATGGGACGAGCCCATGATCACCGGCATCGGCTGGGTGTCGGAGCTGATCGAGGCCGCGGGCGGGCAGGACTGCTTCGCGCATCTGCGCCAGGAACAGGCCGCGAAGGATCGCATCATCGACCCGCAGGAGGTGGTCGAGGCGGCGCCGGATGTCATCCTGGCCTCCTGGTGCGGCAAGAAGGTCCGCCCCGAGAAGATCGCCGCACGCCCCGGCTGGGCGACGATTCCAGCGGTGCGCGCGGGGCGCATTCACGAGATCAAGTCGCCGCTGATCCTGCAGCCGGGGCCGGCGGCACTGACCGACGGGTTCGACGCGCTGCGCACGATTCTGCGCGGCGCCATGACGGAGAAGGTGCAATGATGGCATGGGAACCCCTTGCGGAATTCATGGCCCGTGGCGGGGTGGTGATCTGGGTGATCGCGGGGCTGTCGGTGGCCACGCTCGCCGTGGCGATGTGGAAGGCATGGCGCCTTGCCCTGACCGGGGCCTGGGGCGGCGGGCGCACGGAGGAGGCGCTCGCGCTGTGGGCGCGCGGCGACGCGGGCGATGCCCAGGAGCTTCTCGGCGCGCGGCGCAGCCTGCGCGCGCGGCTGGCGCATGCGGCGATGGGCGCGGCGCGCGCGATGCCCGAGGATGCCGCGCGCGAGGAAACCCTGCGCATCGCGCGGGGCCTGCTGGCCGAGGCGCGCGCGGGGCTGCGCGCGCTCGAGCTCAGCGCCACCATCGCGCCGCTTCTGGGGCTGCTGGGCACAGTGCTGGGCATGATCGCGGCCTTTCAGGCCCTGCAGGAGGCCGGCGCGCAGGCCGATCCCGCGACGCTTGCGGGCGGGATATGGGAGGCGCTGCTGACCACCGCCGCGGGGATGACGGTGGCGATCGCGGCCTCGCTGGCGCTGAGCTGGTTCGAGGGGGTGACCGACCGGCTGGCCCATGACATGGAGGATATCGCCACGCGCGTCTTCCTTGGCCGGGTCGGGGGGGCGAAGTGATGTTTGCCCTGCGCATATCACGACCGTCGCGCAGGCCGAGTCTCACGCCGATGATCGATGTGGTGTTCCTGCTGCTGGTGTTCTTCATGCTGGCGGCGCGTTTCGGGCTGGAAGGCACGCTGGATCTGGCGCTTGCCGGCGGTGAGGCCGACGAGCAATGGCGCGGCCCGCCCCGGCTGGTCGAGTTGCGCGGCGAGGCTGTGTTGCTCAACGGCGTGGCACATGACGAGGCGACGCTGGCCGCCGCACTCGCCCCGCTCATGGAGGATGACGGCGATCCGGTTCTCATCCGCGCGGGCGAGGGGGTGGGGCTTCAGCGAGTCGTCGCCGTG
>PWLT01000320.1 GCA_003558415.1 Hyphomicrobiales bacterium | reverse complement strand
TAAGCCTGCGCGACGGGCGCTTTCGCGGGATCGAGAGCACCTGCCATATCACCGCGACGGTGAATGTCCGTGACATGGATGCGGTGGTCGGCGATTTCCTCTGCGGCACCGGTGCTGATGTCTGGACCGAGCGGCGCATTCTCATGCCCGCCGAGGATGGCGGGTTGATTCTGCTCGCCGATGGGCGGGTCCTCGAACTGGAGCGCTGCCCGGAAAGCGAGTGAGCGCACCACCCCCCTCGCCTCAGCGGGCCTGTTCGTCGCTTTCCTGCGTTCGCCCCGGCGGGCCGATCCCGTAGCGCCGCGCGACCCGCGCGGTCACGCCTATGATCAGCGGCGCCGATGGCAGGATGATGAAGATTCGCACCACATGAAAGGCGGTCACGACCGCGATACCTTGCTGGAGGATCTTCGCGGTCAGCGCCATCTCGGTCACGCTGCCCGGCGCGGTGGCCAGGATCATCACCGGCCAGGGCAGGCCAGTGATGACGCTCAGAGCGATCCCCATCGCGGCGCAAAGCGCGATCATGAGCGCGGTGGAGACGAAGGCCGCCATGATGAACCCGCGCGCGCGCACCAGCAGCGAGCGATCGAAAACCGCGCCGAGCCAGACCCCGAGGAAGATCTGCGCGGTTGCCAGCAGCGCATAGGGAAACGCCGTCACCGGAAGGGACAGGGCCGCGCCAAGCGCAGCCCCCCCCAGCGAGCCGACGAAGAACGGATTGGACAGGCGCACCAGCCGCGCAAGCCCCGCCCCGGCCACGGCAAGGAGCGCCAGCAAGGCCGCGCCCGGCGCATCCCAGGGCATGTCCCGGATCGCTGCGGAGGGGTCGCTCACCCCGCCATCAAGCGCCAACAGTGCAGGCGGGATCAGCAGCACCAGCGTCATGATCCGCAGGGTCTGCGCAAAGACCACGGGGCCGGGGTCGACACCGTGACGCCGGGCGAGAACCACCGTTTCGACAGGACCGATAGGAACGGATGCCAGGCTCGCGGAGACCACATCCATATGCGCCAGGCGCATCACCACCGTGGCCACCAGGAACCCGGCGAGCACCGTCAGCAGCGCTGCGCCAACCATCGGAACCAGCAGCGCGCCCAGTGCCGAGACCGCCGCCGGCGTGAAGGACAGACCGACCGACCCCGCCACGACCATCTGCCCCAGCGGCCGCGTGAAGCCGGGCACCCGAATCGCAAGCCCCGACATCCGCACCGTCGTCGCAAAGACCATCGCGCCGATCATCCAGGGCAGCGGCAGGCGGAAGAAATCGGCGGCTGCCCCCGCGATCACCGCTCCAGCATAAATCAGGGCGACATGGCCGAGCCATTTCCAGTCGGGGTTGAATGATCGCATCTCGCTCTCGCCTTCACCTGCCTTGATAGGCTTTCGCGAAAGCGAGCGCCAGAGGCAGGAGCGAACCGGCCTCAGGCATGTGGGAGCGGTGCAACCGGGCGGCGGGCGCTCGCGATAGTTTGATGCGCGCGGAAATGATGGCGCGCCGACCTCCAGGGCCCGGAGTTTACGCGAAAGCGCAGCCGGCCGCCCAAACGCGGTGCCGCAAATCGCGCGGCTCCAGGCGGGAGGTTCAGCCGCGCGATGCCCGCGCTCAGGCGGTGTTCAGGGCTTCGACGATGAACGCTTGGAGGCTGCCGCCTTTGTCGTACGCGCCTCCTGAGCCGCCTCGAGCGCCGCGATGCGCGCCTTGAGTTCCTCGTTCTCCTCGCGGGCCTTCTGCGCCATGGCGCGCACCGCGTCGAATTCCTCGCGCGTGACGAAGGCCCGTTCGGCGAGCCAGCGATCCATCATCGAGCGAAAGGCGGTCTCCGCCTCCTCGCGCGCGCCCTGAGCCACACCCATCGCGTTGGTCATCAGCTGCGCCATATCGTCAAGTATCCGGTTGCGGCTTTGCATCATGTCCTCCATCGGGCCCATCAGTGATATGGCGCGCGCGGGGGCAAAGCTCAAGGTTGACTTCGCCCCGGCCCCAAAGGAAGGAGGGCCGCAAGGAGTGAATGATGCCGCTGATGATCCCCTTTCCCGATATCTCGCCCGAAATCTTCACCATCGAGTTCGGGAATTTCACCTTCGCGCTGCGTTGGTACGCCCTGGCCTATATCGTCGGATTCCTGCTGGCCTGGGCCACTGTCGTGGCGCTGATGAAACGCCCCGCCCTGTGGCCCGGCGAGCGCGCGCCGATGGAGCCCGGACAGGTCGAGGGGCTGCTGACTTGGGTGATCGTGGGGGTGATACTGGGCGGCAGGCTGGGCTTCGTGATCTTTTACCAGCCGGGGTATTACCTCACCAACCCGGTCGAGATCCTCTATGTCTGGCAGGGCGGCATGGCCTTTCATGGCGGGCTGATCGGCGCGGCACTGGCGGGCTGGCTCTTCTGCCGCCGCCATGCCATCGCACCGCTGCACGTGGCCGACGCGATGGCGCTGGCCACGCCGCCGGGGCTGTTCCTAGGGCGTGTGGCGAATTTCATCAATGCCGAACTGTGGGGCCGGCCGACGACGATGCCCTGGGGCGTGGTGTTTCCCGGCCCGGCGGCTCAGTCCTGCCCATGGGACTGGGAAGGCCCCTGCGCGCGCCACCCGACCCAGCTCTACGAGGCCGGGCTTGAGGGGCTGGTCCTGGGGCTGGTGCTGCTGTGGCTGGTGGCGCGGCGCGGATCGCTCAGGATGCCGGGGCTCACGCTGGGCGTCTTCATCGCCGGGTACGGGCTGGCGCGCTTCGTCGTGGAGTACTGGCGCGAGGCCGATGCGCAGTTCGTCACGCCGGACAATCCACTCGGCCACGTGGTGCGACTGGGCGAGGCGGGGCTGAGCATGGGGCAGCTTCTGTCGCTGCCGATGATCCTTCTGGGCGTGGGAATCGTGTTGTGGACGAGACGCAGGACCGCCGCGCAGCATTGACGCCGCTGGCGCAACGGCTCGCAAGGCGCATCGCGGCGAGCGGCCCGCTGACCATCGCCGATTACATGGCCGAGTGCCTTCTGCACCCCGAGCATGGCTACTACACCACGCGCGATCCGTTGGGCGCTTCGGGCGATTTCACCACCGCGCCCGAGATCAGCCAGATGTTCGGCGAGTTGCTGGGGCTTTGCCTGGCGCAGGCATGGATCGACCAGGGCGCGCCCGCGCGCTTCGCACTGGCCGAGCTGGGGCCCGGGCGCGGCACGCTCATGGCCGATTGTCTGCGCGCCACGCGGGGCGTGGCGGGGTTCCATGATCGCGCCGAGATTCATCTCGTCGAGGCATCTCCGGCGCTGCGCGCCCGGCAGGAAGCGGCGCTGCGCGGGCATGTCGTGCAATGGCACGAGGATGTGGCGGGCCTGCCCGCTGATCTGCCGCTTTTCCTTGTTGCCAACGAATTCTTCGATGCGCTGCCGGTGCGCCAGTTCCTGCGCGATGGCGAGGGGTGGCGCGAGCGGATGGTCACCACCCGCGACGACCGGCTTGCCTTCGCGCTGGCCCCGCCATCGCGGCCGGCTGCCCTGGACCATCGCCTTGCAGATACGCGCGCGGGCGATCTGGTCGAGCTGCGCCCCGCCGCCGACCCGATCATCGCCGCGATTGCCGCGCGGATCGGGGCGCATGGCGGCGCCGCGATCATCGTCGATTATGGCGGTGCGCGCAGCCTGGGCGACACATTGCAGGCGGTGCGCGGCCACCGGCGCGAGGATGTGCTCTCCAGCCCCGGCGCGGCCGATCTGACCGCACATGTCGATTTCGGGGCGCTTTGCGATGCCGCCGAGGGTTTGGTCTGCACCGGGCTCACCCCGCAAGGCGTGTTGCTGGAACGCCTGGGGATCACCGAGCGGGCGCGCGTGCTCGTCCGGAAAATGGAGGGACCGGGGCTCGAGGCGCATATTGCCGCACATCGCCGCTTGACCCACCCGGAGGAAATGGGAACGCTGTTTCAGGCGCTGGCGTTGCACCCACCTCAGGCACCGCCGCCGCCGGGGTTCAACATGCGGACGGAGCGATGACGCTCGAAATTCTCACCGCCGACGAACTCGCGCCCCTGCGCCACGGCTTCTTCACCCGGCGTGGCGGCGCCTCCTCGGGGGTCTTCGCGGGGCTCAACTGCGGCGCGGGGTCCACCGATCAGGCCCATGTCGTGGGGATCAACCGCGCGCGTGTGGCGGCGGCGCTTGACGTGCCTGTGGATCGGCTCGTGTCAGTTCACCAGACGCATTCCACCCGTGTCGTCACGCTCGACGCCCCGCCCGAGGCCGGGCTGGAAGCCGATTCGATGGTGACCTCCGAGCCCGGCCTCGCACTGGCGGTGCTCACCGCCGATTGCCAGCCGGTGCTGCTCGCGGATGCCGAGGCCGGCGTGATCGGGGCGGCCCATGCGGGCTGGCGCGGCACGCTCGAGGGCATTCTCGAGGCCACGATCGAGGCGATGGTCGCGCTCGGCGCCGCGCGCGCAGAGATCCGCGCGGCGATCGGGCCGACCATCAGCCAGCGCGCCTATGAGGTCGGGCCGGATTTCCTCGACCAGTTCCTCGCCGAGGATCCCGATAGCGGGCGCTTTTTCGCCCAAGGAGAAGGCGACAGGCTGCTTTTCGACCTTCCCGGCTACGGGCTGCAACGGCTGCGCGCCGCCGGTGTGGGGGATGCAGTCTGGACGCGCCATTGCACCTATTCCGATCCGAAACTGTTCTATTCCTACCGGCGCGCCGTGCATGCCGGGCAGGCCGATTACGGGCGCATGATCTCAGCCATTCGGCTGTGACGCGCCGCGCGCATGGACGCGAAATCTCCCCGCACACGCCACCCGCTGGCCCCCGCCGCGCCACGAGCAGGTCACCTTTCCCGCCTTTCCTGCGCGTCAGGGGCGATGGCGCGGCGCCCGTTCGGACCGCGCCCGAAGGAGGCACCGATGCACAGGGATCACGAGGAAACCGTACCGCAACGCCGCTGGATCGCCTGGGCGCTGGCCGAGAGCGCGAGGCTCGATGTTACCCTGCCCTGGGAGCGGCGCGAAGACTGCCGTAAGGAGACCGCGGAGGACGCGCGCGGGTGATCCGCGCCGCTCAGGGTGCGCGGCAGGACGAGTGCCAACCCGGGCAGCCGAATCACTTGCAGGGAACGGCCACCGAATCGCCATTCTGCGAACGCGCGCGGCATCACTGGCGAAACAATGGCGCCACACATCCGCGAATGTTGCGCGCAAACACGCAATCATTGCGGAAACTTTGACATTTCAGTGCATTTTGCGCAATTTCTTCCGGTAACATTGCTCGTACAGGCATGCACGCGCGATCTCGATGGGTGGGGGAACGATCGCCGCTCCAGGGGCCGTGCGGAACATCCTGCCGGGGAAGGTGCAGTCGCTCGGACATGGCGGCCTCATCGCGCGGAGCCTCTGCCGCGTCGGTGAGGTCGCCGCTCCGCGTTTTCGGTTGCGCCCTGTCCGGCGCTCACGCCTGCTGGGCCAGCCGTGCCTCCAGAACCTCGAAGGGAACCCCCGGCGCCTCCTTGGCGCAACGGATCACCAGCGAGGTCTTGACGCTCGCGACATTCTCCGCAGCGGTCAGTTCCTCGGTGAGGAAGGTCTGAAAGGTGGAGAGATCCGGCGCCACGCATTTGAGGATGAAATCGATCTCCCCGTTTAGCATGTGGCACTCGCGCACCAGCGGCCACTGCCGGCATCGCGTCTCGAAGGCCGAAAGATCGGCCTCCGACTGACCATGCAGCCCGACCATGGCAAAGACCTGAACCTCGAAGCCGAGCGCGCGCGCATCCACCGCCGCGTGGTAGCCGCGGATATAGCCCGCCTCCTCCAGCGTGCGCACGCGGCGCAGGCAGGGCGGCGCCGAAATGCCCACGCGTCGGGCCAGCTCGACATTGGTCATGCGGCCATCGGCCTGAAGCTCGGCAAGAATCCTGCGGTCGATCGGATCGAGTTTCGAGCCCGGCATGGCGCGCTCCTCCCTGTTTTGCGTTCTGATTTTTGCGGGAATGTATGCAAGTCACCCGCTGCACGCAATAATATTTCGCCCTCGCGCAACAAATTAAACCCGCTTGCAGTGCCCGCGACGCTGGTGCATCCCGGCGGAGCGCTTGAATTCTCAGGCCGGCCATACATATGCACAAAGGGCTATGTGAGAGGACAGCAGACATGAGCGACACCCGGCACACCAAGGTACTCATCATCGGCTCCGGCCCGGCCGGCTACACGGCGGCAATCTATGCGGCGCGCGCGATGCTTGACCCCGTGCTCGTGCAGGGCATCGAGCCGGGCGGTCAGCTCACCACGACGACCGATGTCGAGAACTGGCCCGGTGATATCAATGTGCAGGGCCCCGAGCTGATGCAGCGCATGGAAGCCCATGCGCGCGAGACGGGCACCGAGATAATCAGCGACATCATCACCTCGCTCGACCTGTCGAAACGGCCCTTTACCGCCATGAGCGACAGCGGCACCACATTCACCGCCGATGCGGTGATCCTGGCCACCGGCGCGCAGGCCAAGTGGCTCGGCCTGCCCTCGGAGGAGAAGTACAAGGGCTTCGGCGTCTCCGCCTGCGCGACCTGCGACGGTTTCTTCTATCGCGGCAAGGAGATCGTGGTGATCGGCGGCGGCAACACGGCCGTCGAGGAGGCGCTGTTTCTGACCAATTTCGCCACCAAGGTCACGCTCATCCACCGCCGCGACAGCCTGCGCGCCGAGAAGATCCTGCAGGACCGGCTGTTCAAGCATCCCAAGATCGAGGTGCTGTGGGATCACACGGTTGAGGAGGTGCTGGGCACCGACACGCCCCCGGGGGTGACCGGGGTGCGCGCGAAGCACGTCAAGACCGGCAAGACCACCGATGTCCCCTGCGAGGGGTTCTTCGTGGCCATCGGGCACGCGCCGGCCACCGAACTGGTCAAGGACCAGCTCGTGCTGCACAATGGTGGCTATGTGAAGGTCCACCCGGGCACCACCGAAACCTCCGTGCCCGGCGTGTTCGCCGCCGGCGATCTGACCGATCACGTCTATCGCCAGGCCGTGACAAGCGCCGGGATGGGCTGCATGGCGGCGCTGGACGCCGAGCGATTCCTCTCGGCACAGCCGGTGGCCGAGCCGGTTTCCGCCTGATCGCGTGAAGCAATTGCGCTGCACAGGCCGAAAAGCCGGGCGCAGCGGTTGCATCCGGGCGCCGGACGCGCTTAATCCGCTCCCGACCGTATGGGGGCGGGGTCCCCCGCATGTGCCATTGCCAGCGAGAGAGATATCCGGATGCATCACCCGAACACCGCACC
>PWLT01000228.1 GCA_003558415.1 Hyphomicrobiales bacterium | reverse complement strand
GCTGGCGATGGGGGTGGTTTTGGTGGCGAGCGTATCGTCGATGGGAGAGCGGCAGGGGGCAAAGCAAAAGGCGTGCAGTTAATGTCAGAGAGCGACCGGCTGCCGGCCCCGCACGATCACCAAGACGGCATAGCTCAACAGTCACGATGCCGGAGTCTACCTCGCCGACGTCCTCGCTCGCGCTCGCAGACATCCGCCTTCAGGGCATCGGTCTGGGCATCGAGGTTCCGATCGCCGGCCGAGACGCGGGAAACGCGATGGTCATGCTGGAGAGCGGGGCAAAAACCGGGCAAAAATGGTGTGGTTTTGCCCGGGCGTTTTGTCCTTTCAACCGGGCGGTTTTCCCTCTAGGCGGCAGGCGTGACACAACCGACCGTTCTTGACGCATCAGTTTTGTCAGGGGGTTTAGAGTCGCCGATAGGGGATCAGTAAACCCCACGGCTTTAGCCGGCATGGGAAGGGAGACGCATTGATGCGTCCGAGAGGACCATGACTTGGGCAGGCTCCGGCATCGCCAAGGGTTCGTGTTCACTGTAGCGAGTGAGGCGCGTTTGTTCGAACTGCAAGTCCGCCGCCGGGCGGACGGATCCGGCTTTGAGCCGTAATCCGAAGCCACCGCCTTTAGGCGGTGGAGAGTTCACGCACTACCACAAGTGTCTTGTTGCGGCGTCCGCTGCTAGCTAGCCCGGATTATGCATCAAAGCTGGCGGGCGTAGCCTAAGCTTCTGATCTGGCGTAGAGTTTTGGTTGTCGAGGCCAAAACCCGAGATCGGAAGGACGACGCCCGCCATGAGTGAGATTATGCTGGCTTTGCCCGGCTTGTCACCGGTGAACGGCAAGGCCCTGAGCGCCCGTTTCGACGGCGGCGCGTTGACGTCGGACGCTGGTCTTCTGGCGGTTCGCGAAGTGGAGCGGCGGCTCGATGTGGCGGGGCGGTTGGCGAACGGAATCGACGATCCGCGCGATCCGACGCGCACGGTGCACAGCGTGGCGGACATCTTGCGTTTTCGGATGCTGCTGATCGCGGCGGGCTACGAGGACGGCATCGACGCCAACGCGTTGCGCGCCGATCCGGTGTTCAAGCTGGCGCTCGAGCGATTGCCGGGCGAGCGTGATCTCTGCTCGCAGTCGACGATCAGCCGGTTGGAGAACCTGCCCGACGGGCGGATGCTGTTGCGGCTGGCGCGCGCCATGATCGGGCTCTATTGCGCCTCCTTCGCGCAGGTGCCGAAGCGGATCACGCTCGATATCGACGATACCTTCGACGCCGTGCACGGCGGGCAGCAGCTGCGGTTGTTCAACGCCCATCACGACGATTACGGCTTCCAGCCGATCGTCGTCTTCGACGGCAATGGTCGGTTCGTGGCCGCGGTGCTGCGACCTGCCAAGCGTCCGAAAGGCCGCGAGATCGCCGCACATTTGCGGCGGCTGATCCGCGAGATCCGCCGGCACTGGCCGCGCGTGGAAATCCTCCTGCGTGGCGACAGCCACTACTGCGCACCCGAGGTCCTCGATTTCTGCCGCGCTAAAGGCGTCGACTTCGTGCTCGGCCTGGCCAGCAACGCCAACTTGCGCCGTCGGACCGCCACCCTCGAGCAGTCCACCATCGCCCGCGTCGATCAAAACAGCGCCACCAAGGTCCGCCGCTTCAAGGAATTCCACGACGCCGCCGCGTCATGGAGCCGGGTCGAGCGCATCATCGCCCGCGTCGAAGCCGGGCCGCAGGGCTGCGATACTCGGTATATCGTCACCAATCTCACGCGTGGCAGCGGCAAGGCGCTCTACGAAAAGCTCTACTGCGCCCGCGGCCAAGCCGAGAACCACATCAAGGCGTGGAAGAGCCACTTGGCGGCCGATCGGACTTCTTGCACCAGCGCCGCCGCCAATCAACTGAGGCTCTTCCTGCACGCCGGGGCCTACTGGCTGATGTGGACACTGCGCGCCGCCCTGCCGGCCCGCTCGCCCTGGCGCCACGCCCAGTTCGACACCCTGCGCCTCAGGCTCATCAAAATCGCCGCCCGAGTGGTCGAGCTGAAAACCAGGATTGCGATCCACCTGCCCACCGCCTGCCCGGCCGCCCCCCTCATCCGCCTCCTGCTCGAGCGCCTGCCGCGCATGGCGCCCAGCTGACGCCACGCCCCGACAGCAGTCCCAGCCCGCACGAGCCCCGCAACCCAAGACCAAGTCCCGCACCGCGCCTCCCCGAGAGAGTGCGGCGATCGCCGTCGTCGCCGATCTCGGCGAATCTAGAATCCAGCGCGGAAACCCGCCGTAGCGGCGCAAGCGGACGCCGCTGATGCATAGATCGGGCTAGAAAGCGAGTTGGCGAAACACCTCGCCCAAGTGCCGACGCAGCTCGACATAGAGCGTCTTCCGTGATTACGCAACCTGATGTCTGGAAATTCGTTGGTGGCCCGATCAAGCATCCGGGGTGTTCCAGTTGATGTAGGGTTGTGTTGAAGCCAGCCATGTTTCGTCGATTTCGACGAGAACAGCGGTGACGAGACGCAGCAGCGAGGCGTTGTTGGGGAAGACGCGGACTTTGACGGTGCGTCGCTTGAGCTCCTGCTGGACGGCGCGTTCGATCGGGTTCGAGGTCCGCATGCGCTTGCGGTGATGTTCTGGCAGGTTGAAGACAGCGAGGCCTTCGGGGATGGCGACCTCGAGCCAAGCGGCCAGCTCTGGCGCGATTTTGCGATAGGCATCGACCAGGGATTTCAGCTCGTCTTCGGCGGCGGCGAGGTTCTTGGCGTTCCAGATCTCGCGCAATTGGCTGCCCCGACCGGATGCCTGGGCGCTTTCGAATTGCCGCTGTCGGTGCGTGATGGATGGCGTTCTGCGCCAGATGGAACTGGCAGCGTTGCCAGATGGCGCCGCCGAGCACGGCTTTGCGGGCGGCCTTCAAGCCAGCATGATCGTCGGCGGTGATGAACCGCACGCCGCGCATGCTGCGCGCAACCAGGCTTTCCAAGAAGTCCCGCCAGTGGACTTCGGCCTCGGAGAGTGCGACCGAGACGCCGAGGATACGGCGACGGCCATCTGCCCCGACACCGAATGCAGACAGCACAGCAGCATCGCGCACGACACCGCTCTGCCGGGATTTCTCGTAGCGGGCGTCCAGGAAGAGATAATGGATTTCGCCGAGCTGCCGACGGCGCCAGGCTTCGAGTTCCTCATCGAGAAGCTTGGCGGCCCGACTGACCTGGGTCCCGGATGACTGGGGTCGATGACAGGCTCTTCAATCCGAACTCGGCCATGACCCGCTCGGCGTCGCGGGTCGAGACGCCACACACATACATCTCGGCCACCGCCAGCATGACCGCGCGGCACGAGCGTCGGCCGCGCTCCAACGCTTGCGGGTAATATGGCTCGTCCGTTCCGGCCGTCTTGGGCACCTCCAGGCTGAGCGTGCCGGCGAGCGTGTCGATCAGCTTGGGCTTGGTACCGTTCGCGTAGCCGCGCCGATCGACGGCGCGTTCGTAGTGTCCGGCACCCAGAAACTGCTCACGTTCCATGCGCATGGATTACGCAACCTGTTGTCTGTAAATTTGGCTTGGCTGGTGTCACCCATCCCGGCTGCTCATTGTGATGTATGCGCGGTCGGCAGCGATCCATTCTTCGTCGATTTCGACGAGGATGGCGGTTGTGAGGCGCTCGAGGGCGGCCTCGTTGGGAAAGACGCGGATCTTGCGGGTGCGCCGTTTGAGCTCCTGCTGGATGGCGCGCTCGATGGGGTTGGCGGTGCGCACGGCGCCGCCAGTGGGCCTCTGAAAGTGAGAACACGGCGAGGCCCTCGGGGATGGCATGTTCGAGCCATGCGGCGAGCTTCGGCGCACCGTCGGCGTATGCCTTGACGATGTGGGCGAGTTCGGCCTCGGCGCTGGGGCGGTCGGTGGCGTTCCAGACGGCGCGCAGCTGGCGGCCGATGGCCTTTCGGGCGGTAGCGCTGGGGGCGTGCTGGATGGCGTTGCGGGCGAGGTGGAACTGGCAGCGCTGCCAGATCGCACCAGGAAAGACGGCCTTGCGTGCAGCGACCCAGATGCCCTCTCGGGAGGCCTGCGTGGTCGTCGCTGGTGATGAAGCGGACGCCGCGCAGGCCGCGGGCCACGAGGCTGTCGAGGAAGCCCCGCCAGTGGACCTCGGCCTCAAAGAGGGCGACGGAGAGGCCCAGCACGCTGCGCTTGCCGTTGGCGTCGATCCCGACCGCGGAGAGGATGGCGGCATCGCGCACCACGCCGTCGATGCGGACCTTTTCGTAGCGCGCGTCGAGGAACAGGTAGGGGAAGGCGCCGAGCTGGCGGGTGCGCCAGGCCTCGAGCTCCGCATCCATGAGAACTGCGGCGCGGCTGACTTGGGCGGAAGAGAGGCTCTCGAGCCCGAACTCGGCCATGACCTTCAGGACGTCGCGCGTCGACACGCCCTGCCCGGCAATCTGGGGATGTACATCTGGGCGATGGCGAGCATGACGGCCCGTGATGAGCGCCGCCCTCGTTCGAGCGCCTGCGGATAGAACGGCGCGTCGCCGCCACGGCTCTTGGGGACCTCGACAGTCAGGGTGCCGGCCGGGGTGTCGAGCTTCTTGGGCTTGTAGCCGTTGGCATACCCGCTGCGCTCGGGCGAGCGCTCGTAAGCCTGCGCGCCGACATGGCGCTCGCGCTCGATGCGCATGGCCAAGTTCAGCATCGCGGTGAACACCGCGGCCATTCCCTCGGGGCCGGTTTCGATCAGCTGTTCCATCAGCTCGGCGACGGTCCTATCGTGCGGGGTCTGCATCCGGTTCTCCTCGGCAAAGGACAGAACCGGGATGGAGCCTCAGCACGGCCGGGGCCATGGCCCCGGCCGTGCTGACCGACCCGCTCAGCGAAATTTACAGACCTCAGGTTACACGACCTGCGCATGGCCAGGTTCATCAAGGCGGTGATGACCCGAGCCATGGCCTGCGGGCCTTCGGCAACGAGTTGTTCCATGACACTGGCAATGATCGTATCGCGGTACTCGTCGGGCATCGGAGGTTCCTTCTTGGTGGGAGGAACATCCCATACGCTCGATTCGCCTGTTGCCGCCCCGCGGGGCGGCAACAGGCCGCCACAGCTCCACCGCCGTGAAGCCAATTTCCAGACATCAGGTTACACGGCCTCTTCCGTCGGCATTTCGGAATGAAAACAATGTGGTATTTGCAGTCCCAGACACTGTGACTTAGGCTCCGGTAGGCGTCCATCGTCGGTGTTCCATTCGCGTGCGTGGTTGCTCACGAACGGAACCCGGCGATGGACTGCCGTAACCGTCAAACTTTGACTGCCTCCCCGGCAAAGCCGGGGGGGTCTCCCGCTGACGCTAGGGCTGTTTTCGCCAGAAGGTCGCGGAGGGACAACAGGTCCTCAACGTACTTCGTGCGCCTTATGGATGGCTGGAGCAGCTTTGAGGTGAAGCGCATACCTCGCTGCTGAAGCCGTCGCCGCGGTCCTGGACCTTCGGCCGATGCGCGGCGAGCGGGCCGATGCCGGTCTGGATCGCGCGCTCGGGGCGTGCCTGTTTCGACAGCCGACCGGCGACCCTGCGCGTCCTCCAGTTCGGCGTGCGAAGCAATGAACGGCTCAACCTCGGTCTCGATCACCTGATGCAGGATCCGAGGAACTCCCTAATGCTGCACTTCGAGCAACAGATCGATCTCCATGTTCGCCCCTGGGCGCGGCAATCGAACGACAGTATCCTCGTTGATGGTATGGCTTCATGCGATGACCTTGAACATCACCGAGGATGCACGATCTGCCACCTCATCCACCAAATTCGGTCATGGCGTCGTCCTGGTCGGGCCATCCCGATGGCCATCGATCACGTCGACGCCCGTTGGACGCCTGAGTGATGGACGTCATCTTGCGGCAGCCGTACCAGCTTCACCGCCCCCGGCCAGACCGCTAGGGCCGCGACCTCTGCGCTCCGGGCCCCACCGGCCGGCCCCATCGCCGTCTTTATGACCCGCGACAAGGTGCGGGCCGCCAGCGGCTTCGGCACCGCCTGCTCGGCCGCCGTCAGAGCGCGGCCCAGCCGCCATCCACGGCGAGATCGGCGCCGGTGATCTGCCGTGCACGGTCCGACGCGAGGAACAGGCAGGCGTGCGCCACGTCCTCGGCCGTGCTGATCCGCCGTAGAGCATAATCCGCAGCGTGGCGCTCGATCGCCTCTGCCTCTGAGATGCCCAGCCGGCGGGCCATCTCGGGCACCACCTTGGTGCGAAAGCGCGGCCCGTCCACCATGCCCGGGGCCACGGTGTTCACCGTGATACCATCGGCGCCAAGTTCGAGTGCGAAGCTCTTGGTGATGCCGCGCAACCCCCACTTGCTGCTGGAATAAGCCAGCCTTCCGGCCTTGCCACGCATGCCGAACGTGCCGCCTACATTCACGATGCGGCCATAGCCTTGCGCCTGCATGGTGGGGGCCACCGCGCGGATCATGTTGAAGGGCCCGCGCATGTTGAGCAGCACGATCTCGTCGAACTCGTCCTGCGTGGTCTCAGCCCCGGCCTTGCCGATGGGTCCGGAGCCACCGGCAATGTTCACGAGGATGTCGATGCGCCCGCCGAACGCGGCCCGAGCCCGTTCGGCGGTAGCCAAACAGGCGGCGCTGTCGGTCACGTCGCAGGCCACGACCTCCACCCCAACCCCGAGCGTTCGCGTCTCGGCCGCAACCGGCGCGATGGCGGCCGTGTCCCGCCCCACCAGCACCAGATTGGTGCCCTCGCGGGCAAAACCCAAGGTCACCGCCGCACCCATCCCCTTGGCCGGACCGGTGAGCACCGCAACCCGCCCCTGCAATCCCAGATCCACGTCGTCTTCTCCTCAAGCCGCGTTTGCCCAGCCTTTATTGCCGAACCGGCCAGTTCCTGCCAGCATCACCCACGCATCCCGCTCCTGCCGGGCCAAGGTGAAGACCTGCGCCGTTGCCCGAGCCCGGTCGATCAGCTCGCCCTTCAGCCGCTGCAGGCGGAGCTTGCGCTCCTGGGCCTTGAGGACCTCGTTGGCCGTGCGCGCCTGTAGGAAGCTCGGGCCGCCGGCTGCGGGCTCCTCGCCCTGATCCCGCAGCGTCTCGCGCACGCTCTCCAGGGCGGCCGCCGGCACCGGTCGCAGGTTCGGATTCGCCTTCGCCGCCGGCCGCTGCTGCGCCGCGTCGGTGTTGCCGGCCCACTGCCGCTTGACCCTGGCGATGTCGAACCCGCCGTCGGCGTCCCGGCTGATCCGCCCCGCCGCCAGCGCCTTCCGGACCGCCGTCTCGCTCACCCCGAGAGCCTCGGCCAGCTTGCGATTACTCGTGGC
>PWLT01000217.1 GCA_003558415.1 Hyphomicrobiales bacterium | reverse complement strand
CGACCGCGCGCGCATCCGGCGCATGATTCAGGTCAATACCGACATCATGCTGCGCACCATCCTGCTCAAGATAGCCATGATCAGCTTCGTGTTCATCTGCGCGGGGTTCGGCGATGTCACGCTCGCCTCCAATCAGGTGCTGCTGCAGTTCCTGCATATCAGCTCGCACGCGCTTGACGGCTTTGCCTTCGCCGCCGAGGCGCTGGTCGGGCAGGCGGTGGGCGCGCGCTCGGTCGCCGCGATGCGCCGCGCGGCGCGGCTGTCGAGCATCTGGGGGGCGGTGATGGCCGGGGGGCTGGCGCTGGCCTATCTCGCCGGGGGCCCGTGGCTCATCGACCTGATGGCGAAGGAGCCGCAGGTTCAGGCCATCGCGCGGGACTTCCTGCCTTGGGTAGCGCTGGCGACGCTCATGAGCATGCCCGCCTACATGCTCGACGGTATCTTCATCGGCGCGACCGAAACCCGCGCCATGCGCAACACGATGCTGATCTCGGCGGTGGTCTACGGTCTGACCGTCGCCGCGCTGGTGCCGCTGATCGACAATCATGGCCTGTGGGTGGCGATCAGCGTGCTCAACCTCACCCGCGCCGTGGGGCTGGGGCTGTACTACCCGGCGCTCGAGCGGCGGATACGGAAGGCGGGCGCCGAGCCGGCGGCGGGGCGCGATCAGTAGTCGCGTTCGAAGAAGATGCCGATGCCGCTGCGCCCTTCGGTATCGGTGCGCCCGCGCACCGTGACCGAGCGGCCGATATCGAGGTTGATCGAGACCTCGCTGCGCCCCTCGGAATCGACGGTGACATCGGTATAGACATTGTCGGAGATGTACCTGCCCAGCCGCAGCGCTGCGGTGCCGTCGGTTCCGGTGCTCACGTCGAGATCGTCCAGACCGAAGCTCTGGCGCAGATTACCGACCAGCCCCTCGCCGCCGCGTCCGGCAAGCGTGGCCACAGCCGAGGCGAGTTGCGCCGCCTGAAACGGTGTGAGCTGACCCAGATCGCGCCCGAAAAGCAGCCGCGCAACGACCTCTTCCTCCGGCAGTTCCGGGGAGGAGACGAAGCGGATTGCCAGCGCGTCGGCCTCGCCCTCGAGGATGATGCTGGCGGTTATGCCGTCGGTCGAGGTGGTGGCGGTAAGCCGCACGAAGGGAATGAAGCGCCCCTGCATCCGCGCCACGCCGTCGCTCAGGCTGAAGCGGCGGCCGAGAATGTCGAGCCGCCCCCGCAGCAGGGTGAATTCGCCGGCTGGCACGACATCGGCGGTGGTCCCGCCCAGCCGCAGGCTGCCGCCCAGCTCCGCATCGAGCCCGCGCCCGCGAATGAACACCTGGTTGGGGCTCGACAGCGTCAGGTCGAGATCGAACACGTTGCGCCCGTTGGCCCGCGCGTCGCCGGCATTCAACCGCGCGTCGCGGCGCGTGCGGCGCGTGGCGGCGCTGTCGTTGATGTGGCGCATTTGCGGGATGTACTCGCCCGCGCCCAGGCCGGTCGATGGGATGCGTATCTCGGTATTGGCCAGCGACAATTCGCCGCTGATGCGTCCCGTGCTGTCCCTCAGTCCGCCGGTAACGGCCAGCTCCCCCGAGAGATCCGTCTCGTAGATCCGGCGGTCGGTGATACGGACCTCCTGCAACGTCACCCGCAGATCGGCCGGAAGCCGCCCCATGTCGAGCCCCACGCTGCCACCTAGTTGCAGCCTTCCGCCCCCCTGGACCGCGGCGCCCATGTCGAGCCCGATCTGCCCGCCACCGAAGGTCGCCGTCCCGGCGACATCCTCGATCGTCACCCCGAGCTGAGGCGATACCACCCGCGCGCCCCGCGCGGTGAGTGTCCCACTCAGGGCGTCCAGGCCCAGCGGGCCGTCGACGCGCAGATCGAAATCGGCCGGTCCCTGGATGTTGATGGGCTGGATAAACCGGTTCGAGATCGCCAGGTTGGTCGAACCGGTCAGCGACAGGCTGGCGATAAGATCCTGCGTGAGCCGTCCCGTTACCTGCGCGTCCAGCCCGCCGGGGCCGGTGCCCGACAGGTCGAGCTGATACTCCTCACCCGAAGCCTCGGTGATGCGCCCACCCAGCGTGACCGGACCGGCAAGCTCGGGCACCAGCACGCCGAGATCGCTCAGCCGTGCCGACAACTCCAGCAGCCGGCGCTCACCCTCGACGGTTGCGTTCGCATCGGCGGTCAGCAGCGGCGAGGCGAAGGCGAAATCATCCACCCGGAAACGCTCGCCGTCCTGATGCCCGTCAAGCGACAGGCGGCTTTCGCCGCGCAGGATGCGATCGACTTCGGGGATGCCCAGCGCCAGATTGGTGCCCGTGGCGGCGACCGTGACTTCGCGCCGCGTGCCATCCTCGCGGAAGCCGGCGCTGCCTTCGAGCCGGCCGCCGAAATTCGGCCCCAGCGCGGACAGGTCGCTGAAATCGAGATCCAGCGACAGATCGCTGGCGCCTTGCGCGAGCTGCCCGGTGACACTGGCCGACAGGGTGCTCGCGTTGAAGGTAAACTGCTCCACATCGACCGTGCCGTCGCTGTGGCTGGCCTCCAGCGCAAGCAGACTCTCTCCGGCAAACAGCCCGTCAAGCTCGCTCTGACCGACCGAGAGATCCTGCCCGGTTGCCGTGAAGGACAGGTATTGCACGCCGTCGCGGTCCTCCAGCCGTCCCTCGGCCGCCAGCGCTCCGCCATATCCGTTGCCCAGCACCGTGAGGTCGGCGAAATTCAGCGTCCCGGCGATGCTGCTGGCGGTGCTGGTGAGGGTGCCGGTCAGCCGGGCTTCAAGCTGTTGTGCGGTGACATCGAGGCGATCGATCGTCGTGCCGGTTTCGTCGCGCCGCGCGATGGCGCGGATGCGGCTGCTGCCGGCGAGCAGTCGGTCGAGCTCGGGCTGGTCGAGCGCCAGATTGCGCCCCGCGATCTGCGCGTCGAGATCGAAGGCGCCCGAGAGCAGCTCCGCCTCGCCCTCCACGCTTGCCACCATCCGGCCCGAAAGGGGCCGCCCGGCAAGGCCCGAAAGGCGTTCCAGATCTTCGAGGCGCGCGGCAAAGCGCCCCGAGAGTTTCTGGCCCTCAAGCCGTGCAGTGCCGCTCATACTGTAGTCGCGCCCTGACAGGACGAAGGTGGGCAGGCGAACGGGCTCGCCCTGCTGCCAATCGATCTGCGCGCGGCCGTTCACGTTCCGGCCCAGTGCCTGGGCGATGTCCGGGTCCGCGGGGGCCAGCCCCTCGGCGGCGAAACTGAATTGCGCCGCGACCCCGACATCGTCGAACGTATCGGTGATGCGCCCCTCGCCTGACAGCCAGAGCCGGTCGATCTCCATATCCGGCCGCGCCACCTGCGTTGTGGAGATTTCCGCGCGCCAGTCCTCGCCGCGCTCGGCGTCGAAATCGAGCGTGAGCGACGCCTCCCCGATCTTGGTGCGCGGTCCCGGCAGCGGCAGCAGAACCGGCTCGCCATCCGGCGCGGCGATCCGGCCCTCCAGCGCTATGAGCTTGGGCATGCCGTCGGCGTCCAGCCGGGCCTCGCCCGACAGGGAAATCGCCTCGGCCTGCAGATCCAGCGCAGACAGCTCCATGCGTCCGTCGGGCAGGCGCGCCCCCTCGGTGTTCAGGCTTATGCGGTTGCCGAAGAAATCCCGGTACTCGGGCGCAAACAGGGGCGCGATGTCGCCCGCGAGATCGGCGCGAAAGCGCTGCGCGCCCCGGAGCTCTTCCTCTTCGGGGGGCTCCGAGAGAAGCTGCACCTCCCCGGCAAGCCGCTCTTCCCCGTCGGTGGCCAGCCGGATGTCGGCGAGGAAATCGTCGAGTGGTCCCTCCCCGGCAATCGAGAGGTCGAGCGAGGGATTGCCGGGAATACCGAGGAGATTGACCGCGATGCCGTCCTCGGGCTCGCTCACCGCGAGGTCTAGCGCCAGAACGCGCGTGGTGTTGCTGTAGCTCCCGTCCATGCGCAGTTGTCCGCCGGCCCCGTCGATGCGCTCGATCTCGAAGCTGGCAAAGCCCTCGCCGCCAGCCAGCCGGGCGCTCCCGTCGAGCCGGACTTCGGCCTGCTCGCCGAACAGCGCCTCGCCCAGCTCGACCCGCTCGGAGCGCAGCCTGTCGACGCGAAGGGAAATCGGAAGCTCGGGCAGGGCGAATGACCGCGCCTCGGGGCTGGGTCGGTCGGGCCCGGTATCCGGCGTGCGCTCAATGATGATCTCGTCGGCGGAAAGCTCGTTGACCTCAAGCTGCCGGCGCAGCAGCAGGGCGGAGCGGTTCCAGTCCAGCACGGCGCCACGCAGTGTCAGCCAGACGCCTTCATCGTCGGCGATGGTCAGCTCGCGGATCGTGGCGCGCGAGGACAGCGCGCCCTGAAAGCCGATCACCCGCACCTCGCGCCCGGCGTCGGTGAGCGAATCCTGCAAGAGCCGGGTGAGGAACCCCGCATCACCCTCGTTCGCCGCGGCTGGCGACGAAAGCGACAGGATCATCAGTGTGCAGGCGGCGAGACGTCCCAGCATCAAAAGGCCTGTCCTATTCCGATGTAAAGCTGCAGCCCCCGGCCCGTGTCGCCGCGCACCGGTGCTGCCAGATCCGCGCGGATCGGCCCGATGCCGGTCTGGTAGCGAATGCCGACCCCCGCACCGGCATGCCAGTCGGCATCGCTGCCGAAGCTGCCCGAGCCGACAAGCCCGGCATCGGCGAAGCCCACGAGGCCGATGTTTTCGGTCACCTTGCCGCGCAGCTCGGCCGAGGCCACGCCCAGGCTGCGCCCCCCCGAACTGATGGTGCAGTCGGCCGGCCCGCCGGGACAGGGTTGCGTGACGCCGAGCGAGCGGAAGGGCTGCCCGCGCACCGTGCCGCCACCGCCGGAATAGAACAGATAGTCGCGCGGCGTGCGCTGAATCCCCGCGCCCACCACCGTGCCGAGCTGCACCCGCCCGGCAAAGACGAGCCGGTTGTCGCTGCCCATGCCGTAATACCCGCGCGCATCCACCCGCAGCCGCCCGCCGGTATCGGTGCCGGACAGCCCGACAAACGGGGTCAGCCGCGCCTCGAGATAGGTGCCCGTGCGCGCGTCGAGTTCGTTGTCGCGCCGGTCCCAGGTCAGCCCGACGGGCAGCGAGACGGTGCTGCGATCCGTGCGGCCCTGGGCGTCGTCGGTGCGCTCGAACAGGTACGCGATGCCCGCATCACCGGTCAGGGTGTCCGAGAAGATATGCGTCACCGTCGCATCCAGACCCAGACGCACCGCGTCGAAGTCGCGCGCATCCACCGTCTCTGCGCGCCCGCCGAAACTGAGTGTCGTGTCGGGCGTGAAGGTCGCCGGGCGCGAGAACCGCGCCGAGAAGCGATAGTCACGCCCGCCATTGCTTGCGCCAATGCGCCCCACCTCGCCCTCGACGCGCAGCCGCTCGGCCCCGCCCAGCAGGTTGCGGTGCAGCCAGAAGGCCGACACGCGCAGCCCCTCCTGGGTGTCGAACTCGCCGCCGAAGCCGACCCGACGCAGCGGCGCCTCCACGACCGTGGTCGTCACGTCGAGCGTGTCGCCCGCACCGGCCTCTTCGGCCTCACTCATCGCGACCGAGGTGAAGGTGCCGGTGCGCCGCAGCCGCTGTGCGGCGGTCTGAACATCCTCGGGGTTGTACACCTCACCGGTGGGAAAGCCCGCGATCTCGCGCATGCGATCGGAGCGCATGCGCTCATTGCCGCGCACCTGCATCTCGCCGAATGTCAGGCGCGGCCCCGGCGCGATGTAGAGCCGCGCATCGAGAGAGGCATCGCGGTGATCGGCGACGATGTCGGGCTCCTCGGGGCTCGCGAGTGCGTGCCCCTCGGACCGCCAGCCGCCGACTGCGGCCTGTGCCGCGTCGCGGATGACCGGGCTGCGCGCGCGCTGTCCGGGGGCGAAATCCTCCGGCAGCGTGGTGTCGGGCGCGAGCGGTGCGACCTCGGCACGCGAAAACGTGAAGGCCGGCCCGGGCTCCACGGTCACGCTGATCTCGCCGATACGCTGGGGAATGGCGAGCGGCGACATCTCGGATGCCTCCTGCCCGTCGATGCGTACATTGACCACACCGGCGTAATGCCCCGCCGCGTAGAGCCCGGCTACGAGGCGGCCATATTCGGCCTGCGCAATGGCGAAAAGCTCCTGCGGGTCGGTGATGCCATCGCGCTGCGCCTCCAGAAGAAGCGAGTAGTTCCTGAGGCTTGCCTCCAGTTCCTCGCTCGCGCCGGGGGGGTTGAAGCCGATCCGGTCGAGCCCCGCCGCCGGTGCGGCGATCAGCACGAAGCCGCCCAGAACGAGCGCGGCGAGGGGTGTGCGCAGGGGCGCGGGGCGGGGAAATCTCCCGGTCAAGCTGACGATCCTCGAAATCCGCATTCCCCGCACTCTCGCATGTTGCGGCCAAAGCCTCAATGCGGATTGCGCCGGGCGCGCGGGGTGGCAGATGCTTGCCGGAAGGTGCTTGTCCGGGCGCTTGACCGGGCGGGGCGGGGCCGCCATGACAGGGGGCGAGGAGGCCCACCCATGCCCGACTATCCCGCGCTCGCCGCCCGTATCCGCGCCCTGACCGAGGGCGAGGAGGACACCGTCGCTCTGATGGCGACGCTGGCCTGCGAGATCCATCATTCCGACGCGCGTTTCGACTGGACCGGATTTTACCGGGTGGTGGCGCCGGGGCTGCTCAAGATCGGGCCCTATCAGGGCGGGCATGGCTGCCTTGTGATCCCGTTCGAGCGCGGGGTGTGCGGCGCGGCGGCGCGCACGGGGCGCGCGCAGATTGTCGAGGATGTGGAGGAATTCGAGGGCCACATCGCCTGCTCGGCCAGCACCCGCGCGGAGCTGGTGCTGCCGGTGTGGAACGGGCAGGGGGTGCTTCTGGGCGTGCTCGACATCGACAGCGACCAGCCCGGGGCCTTCGATGAGGCCGACGCCGAGGCCCTGGCGGCGATACTGGCGGAGGTGTTCGGACGTGCGGAACCGGCTTGAGGGGCCGCGGGTTATCGGGGTAACGGGTTCAGCTTGGAGTGCATGTAATGCGATACGGACTGAGAGCGGGTCTTGCGGTGCTTGCGCTGCTCATGGTGGCGGCCTGCGGAACGGTGCAGGGCGCCGGGCAGGACCTGCAGCGCGCCGGCGCGGCGGTGGAACGCGAGGCGCGCGCGGCGCGGTGAGTTGGGGCAGACCGGAGGGATTGGCACCGCCGCGCCAGTGACACGGCGGCTGTATACGGTGATGAGGGCAGCGCCCGACCCGAGGGGTGGGCGAGTAGCGCCCGCCCTGGGGTGCGGTTGGGGCGCTGCCCGGCGTTGCCGCCGGGCGGGGATCGATGGCAGGATATTCT
>PWLT01000260.1 GCA_003558415.1 Hyphomicrobiales bacterium | reverse complement strand
GCGAGGGCACCTGGCCGGTGATCGAACTCTACGGCCCCGGCTACACGGCGATCTGGAAGTCGCTCTATGAGCGTTTCGGGCTGGATTTCGAAAGCTCGCTCGACCGCTCGCAGCCCGACGAATACTGGCGCCGCTATCTCTATTTCAATGCCGGGTTCTTCTACTTTCGTTGCCCGCATGAATTCGGGCAGAGGTTTCTCGACTACGCGCTGGCGATCCGCGACGACCCGCCGCCCGAGCTTCTGCGCCAGCCGCTCGACCCGTGGCTCGACCAGGTGGCGCTGCCGCTGGTGATCCACAGCTTCGGCGGCGGGCGCGAGGCGCTGCCCGAAGGGTTGATGGACGGCGCGGTGACCTGCCACTGGCGCGCGCTGCCGCTGCTCTATGCGCGCGAGGAGGACGCGGTGGTGGATTTCCTCGAAGAGATCGCCGCGCCCAACCGCGTCAAGAAGGTGCTCAAGCAATACGAGCCGTTCAAGAAGATGATCTATCAGGGGAAAGGGCGCAAACTGCGCGCCGAGATCGACCGCAGCAACCTGCCCCGCCCCGAGTCGCGATTGCGCAAGATGCTGCGCAACCGAAAGCTGTGGATGCGCTGAGCGCCGGGCAACGGCGCGCATCGCTGTTGTGAGCATCGGCGCGATGACATACCGTTTCGCCAATTCAAAACGAGGGGAGTTCACAGATGTCAGACCAACGCCAACCCGGCTTCGACACGCTGCTCATCCACGGAGGCGCGCGCCCCGACCCGGCCACCGGCGCGCGGCAGGTGCCGATCTATCAAACCACCTCCTATGTGTTCCGCGATGCCGACCATGCCGCCGCGCTCTTCAACCTTCAGGAGGTCGGCTATATCTATTCGCGCCTGACCAACCCGACCGTGGCCGCGCTGCAGGAGCGTATGGCGACGCTCGAGGGCGGCGCGGGGGCGGTGTGCTGTTCCTCGGGGCACGCGGCGCAGATCATGGCGCTGTTTCCGCTCATGCAGCCGGGGTGCAACATGGTCACCTCGAACCGGCTCTATGGCGGTTCGGTCACGCAGTTCTCCCAGACCTTCAAGCGCTTCGGCTGGGAGGCGCGCTTTGTCGATACCGACGATCTCGACGCCGTCGAGGCGGCAATCGACGACAACACCCGCGCGCTGTTTTGCGAATCCATCGCCAACCCGGGCGGCTACATCACCGATCTCGATGCGATGGCCGCGATTGCCGATCGCGCCGGCATTCCGCTGATCGTCGACAACACCACCGCCACCCCCTATCTGTGCCGGCCCATCGAGCATGGCGCCACGCTGGTCGTGCATTCGATGACCAAGTACCTGACCGGCAACGGCACCGTCACCGGCGGGTGCATCATCGACTCGGGCAAGTTCGACTGGTCCGCGAGCGGCAAGTTCCCCTCGCTGAGCGACCCAGAGCCCGCCTATCACGGGCTGAAGTTCCACGAGACCTTCGGGCCGCTGGCCTTCACCTTCCACAGCATCGCGGTGGGGCTGCGCGATCTGGGCATGACGCTTAACCCGCAGGCTGCGCATTACACGCTGATGGGCATCGAAACGCTGAGCCTGCGCATGGACAAACACTGCGAGAATGCGGTGAAGGTGGCCCAATGGCTCGAGAAGGATCCGCGCGTCGCCTATGTCACCTATGCCGGGCTGCCCTCCTCGCCCTCATATGAGCGGATGAAGCGCATCTGTCCCAAGGGGGCGAGTTCGATCTTCACCTTCTCGCTCAAGGCGGGCTACGAGGCCTGCGTGAAGCTGATCGACAATGTCGAGATATTTTCACACGTGGCCAATCTGGGCGACACCCGCTCGCTGATCATCCATTCGGCCTCGACCACGCATCGCCAGCTGACCGAACAACAGCAGATCGCCGCGGGCGCGGCACCCGATGTGGTGCGCCTGTCGATCGGCATCGAGGATCCGGAGGATCTGATCGCCGATCTCGATCAGGCGCTGGCAAAGGCCGACGCCTGACATGCCGGGCCGCGGCGGCCCGGCACAGAGCCCGGGCCGCCGCCGCTCGCTTACTGCGCGATGGTATAGACCATCTGTACCCGCGCCGTGACCTCGACCTCGCCCTCGGCGATCGGGACGCCACCGGCGGCGTCCATCTCGGCGCGCATCATCATCGGTTCGGGTCGTGCGTACCCGTCCTCGCTCAGGCTGCGCAGGGCGCCCAGTTCCACACCCGCCGCCGTGGCATAAAGCCGCGCCTTGTGCTGCGCATCGGCCACCGCCGCTTCACGGGCTGCATCCATCAGCGGGTCGGGATCGGCGAGCCCGAAGCTCAGCCCGCCGAAGCTGTCGGCGCCGACCGAGACCACCGTATCGAGCAGCCCGCCCAGCAGGTCCAGATCGCGCACCCGCACGTTCAGGCTGTTTCCGGCCTCGTAGCCGATGATGCGCCGCTCCCCGTCATTGCGGCGCGGCGACCAGACCGGCCCCAGGGTGAGGCCCGATGTCTGCACATCGCGCGACGCGATCCCCGCGTCCTCGATCTGCGCGAGCACCTCGGCGGCGGCGCGCGATGCCTCGGCAAGGGCCTCGGCCGCCGTGTCGGCGCGCCTGTTGACACCGAGGCGAAGCGTCGCCATGTCCGGTGCGGCGGCCACGCTGCCCTCGCCCGAGACGGTGATGGTGCCCGGCCCCTCCGACGCGTCGGCAGTTGCCGCAAACGCCGCCAGCGTCGTCGCGAACAGGAGTCCGGTGATGGCAGCCAGATGTCTCAGTTCCATGTCCTTGATCCTTTCGCCTGTGGGCTGTGGATGCGCGCCCTCACGCCATCGGGATCGGGCGTCACCGCGACGACCTTTCCCTGGGCAGAATCCTGCTGTAGGTTGCCCCCACGCGCAAGGGGACTCCCGGCTTTCGAAGGCTTTGTGATAGACGCGTGAAATGAAACCAGGATTTGCCCTTACGCTGGCACATGACGGTGTCACGCTGCTGCAACGCTCGCCACGCGGCTGGCTGATCGTGGGCGAGGTCGCGCTGGACGACCCGGCCTTCGACTCCGCGGTGGCCGGGCTGCGCACGACGGCGCTCTCGCTCGCACCCGACACCCCCCTCGCCACCAAGCTGGTGATCCCCGGCTCCGAGATGCTCTATACCGTGATCGAGGTGCCCGGCCCCGATCCCGAGGCGCGGCGCAAGGCGGTTCGCGCCGCACTTGAGGGCATGACCCCCTACAATGTGGACGAGCTCGCCTTCGACTGGTCGGGCAGCGGGCAAGCCCTCAATGTTGCCGTGGTGGCGCGCGAGACCCTCGCCGAGGCCGAGGCATTCGCCAGCCGCCACGGGTTCAACCCGGTCGGTTTCGTGGCCCAACCCGAAGCCGGACAATTCATCGGCGAGCCCTTCTTTGGCGAAACAAGCTGCGCCGCGGAGGTGATCGGCAAGGGCGACAAGTTGGAGCGCGACCTCATCCCCGTGCAGGTGGTCGGCCGCGCCGAACGGCCGACCGGACAGGCGCGCGCGATCTTCGGGGCCAAGCTCCCCTTCGGCGGGCGCGAGGGTTCCGCCCGGGTCTCCGATGCGCCGCAGGACGCGCCGACCGAGGCCGAACCGCCGGCAGTTGCGCAGCCCCCCGTCGAGACTGTTCCAACGGCGCAGCGCGCGCAGCCGCAACCGGGCGCGCCGCCGGAGACTGACCCGGAGCCTGCCGCGCCAGGATCCGAGGACAATTCTACCGAAACGCGCTCCGAAACGCTTTCCGGCCCGGAAGCGGCACCAGACCAGGACACGCCGCCGCCCGCATCCGCGAAAGGCGATGCGCCTGCGGCGAGCGGGACGGAGCAGACCGGTGATGCGCCGGACGCGCAGTCGGCGCTCTTCGTCAGCCGACGCCAGCCGGCGGGCGAGAAGAGCCCCGACAAGCCGGAGCCATCCGAACACCCCGAACAGACGCCATCGTCAGTCGTCACCGGCCCGAAGACGGATGTGGGATCCGCCCCGGCAAAGGTGACGCAGGCCGCTGAATCGCAGGGCAAGTCCGACCCGGAAACCCAAGCGCCCGGAGGCGACAGTCCCGCCCCGCTCACCGCGAAGGCCTGGCCGCGTCCCGGCCCCGAGGCTCAGGCCCCCCAAAAGGGTTCGGGGCTGATGAGCGGGCTTTCGGCGCTCGCCACGCGCGCGCGCTCGGCGGTCTCGGGCGCCAAACCGCAAGCGGGCCGATCGATGCCCGGTAACGGTGCCGCCCCGAGCAAAGGGAATGCCAGGGCGGCCGGGCCGCAACCCGCCCCCGCAATCCCCGGCAAGAGCGCTGCGGAGCCGACAGAACACGGCCCGGCACCCAAACCCGCCGGACCCGCGCAGCGTCTGGGGGTGGGCGACGCCAAGGACAAGGCCGGCAAGAAAAAGACCACCAAGCAGGGCCGGCGTGATGGCGGCGCGTCGGGCAAACGCAAATCCGATGCGCCCGAACTGATCACCCCGCCCAAGCCCAGCCCGCCTTTGTCTGCCGCAGCGGCGCGCAACGAAGCCGAAGCGATGACCATCTTCGGCGCACGGCGCCACGAACAGCCCGGAGGCGGGCGGACGCGGCTCGCCCTGGTGATCGCGGCGGTCCTGGCTCTGGCCGTTGGCGGGGCTGCGGTCTGGGCAGGGTATTTCCTGCTCACATCCGGCACCGACGATACGGCGGATATCGTTGCCGCGGTCGAACCGGAGGCCGAATCCCCGGGCGAGCCTGCTCCCGGCGCAGAGGACGGCGCATCCGCCCCGGCCGCGGGCGATGACGCCACAGCGGCCGAGGCTCCGGATGCGTCCCCGCCGGCGGACGAGGCGGCGGACGAGGCGCCTGCGGCCACGGATGACGCCGCAGCCGAAGCGCCCGATGCGCGGGACGAACCGGAAACCCCGGCGCAGACCGATCCGCTGGATGAGGCGCCGTTCAATGTCGATCAGGCCATCGCCGAGGCGCTCGACGATGTCGCCACGGCCGAGACGCCGGCACCGCAGGGCTCGCCGGCCCCGGATTCGCCCGTCGGCGGGGCCGAGGGGCCGGCATCGCCCGGCATCGGCACGCCGCCTGATGACTTGGCATCAGGCATCGATAGCACGCCGCCCGTGCCCGGCTCCGCGCCGGATGAGGCGCCGGAGATCGGCGGCGAGCAGATTGCCGCCGTGACCCCCGAGGTCGCCGCGCCCGAAGCCGCCCCGGATGCCGTTGAGGACAGCGCGGGCGAAGAACTCGGGCAAACGCCGCGCGAGATGACGCGCGCCGAGTACGAGGCGGCCTATGAGGAAACCGGCATCTGGCCCTTCGCGCCCGAGGTCGCAACGCTTCCCCGCCCCGGCAGTCTGGGCGATCTGCGCGACCCGTTGGCGGATGCGACGCCGCCCTCGCAACCGCCCGGCAGCCCGGACCAGGACGCATTGCGCGCCGATACGGTCCCCGCCTCCCCCGCCCCGCCGGCGCCGTTTGAGCAGGCCGCGCCTGCCGCGAGCGCGGACACGCCCGAGGCCACCCCCGCCGAAGCGCAACCCGAGGTCACCGTGACCGTGGGCGTGCCGCCGGTGTCACCGCCCTTGCGCCGCGATGTGTTCCCGCGTCTGCTCCTGCACGAGGGGGCGACCCCGGTCCCCGAAGGTGCCTCCCCGGCGCCGCGCCCTGCCGGAGTGAGCCCCGCCGGGGCGAGCCCGGATGCGGGCGCCGAACAGGGCGCGCTTGAGCCCGAAAGCACGGCCGATGAGGGCGTGGCCATCCAGCGCGCGGCGGCAGAAGCGCTCCGGCCAACGGCGCGGCCCGCCGGAGTGAGCCCCGACACAGGCGCCGAACAGGGCGCGCCTGAGCCCGAAAGCACGGCCGATGAGGGCGTGGCCATCCAGCGTGCGGCGGCAGAAGCGCTCAGGCCAGCGGCGCGGCCCGCCGGAGTGAGCCCCGACACAGGCGCCGAACAGGGCGCGCCTGAGCCCGACAACGCGGCCGATGAGGGCCTGGCCATACAGCGTGCGGCGGCAGAAGCGCTCAGGCCAGCGGCGCGACCGCCGCAGGCGGCATCGCAGCTCGCCACAGCCGCGCCCAGCGCGGAGGCGGACATGCAGGACGCCGCTGCACCGCCTGAGGAAGAACCGACGCCCGCCGCGGCGGTGGAGGTGCGCCAGGCGAGCCTGGCTGCGGATGCCTTGCGCCCCGCGCCGCGCCCCTCGGCGCAGCGGGGCGCACCCGGCACCCTGGCGATGCAGGAGCCGGCACCGGGATCGGACGGTGAGGCGATGCAGGTGGCGCTCGCCACGCCCGAGGCGCAGACACCGCGGCCGCGCACGCGGCTGGAGTTGGAGGGGGCAGAGGCGGACGAGCCCGCCGCCGATGCGCCGGAGGAGCCGGCAAGCGAGCTGGTCGTGGCGCGGTCCCCGCAGCCCGGTCTGCGCCCTTCCGGGTTTGCCGAACGCACCGCGCGCCTGCAGGAACAGAGCGCACCCGCAGCACCGACCTCTCAGCAGGAGCAGAGCCCGACCCCGGCGCGCAGCGCCGCAGCGGCGACGCCGTCGATTCCGACCACGGCCTCGGTGGCGCAGCAGGCGACGCTGGAAGGCGCGATCAACCTGCGGCGGATGAATCTGATCGGCGTGTTCGGGACGGAATCGGATCGCCGCGCGCTGGTGCGGATGTCGAACGGGCAGGTCGTGAGCGTGCGCGTCGGCGACCGGCTCGACGGCGGGCAGGTGGCGGCGATCGGCGAGTCCGAACTGCGCTACGTCAAGAACGGGCGCAACAATGTCCTGCGCATAGGCGAAAGCTGAGCGGACCTGCGCCGGTCGGCGCCATGCGTCGGCCTCCCCCAGAGCCGGCCGGATCTACCGGAGCAGTTACTCGAAGGGCGAACCACGTCCTTGTTTGCCGCACGCAATGCAAGACGTTCCCGACCTCATCGGCGGGTGATCGGGTGCGCTCTGCCTTCAAGCCTCGTGTGTGCGGATTATCCGGAATCCGCAACCCGGGATGGTGATCCGCGGATCGGGCCCAAATCTACCGGCCGGGCATTTCATGCTCGTGTGATTCAACTGTTTCTCCCGATCCGGCTCTGTCTGAGCGTCGCGCTCACTCAGATCATCGCCCAATCCGTGAAACGGACCACGCCCGGCTGCGCAAGAGCGCGAAGGCCGGCCACGTCTTCATCCACGAGATGGAAATGCCGACGCGGCGGGGGGCGCAGACGGATCCGGATGCGCGGTTTGCCGGGAATGCGGGCGGCCATGGGGGTGGAGCGTGCCATGTCGAAATCCAGGATTCGGGCGGCTCTCGCCGCGTGGTCCATCCCCCCTGGCGGACATATCGTTTATACTCCAGGATTCGGACGTCGGAACGGATACATGATGTCGGGAGTGTGGCACGCCCGAATATCCCGCGCCTGTGGCAACCGCGCCACGCCATATTGCGCGGCGCG
>PWLT01000318.1 GCA_003558415.1 Hyphomicrobiales bacterium | reverse complement strand
TCATCGACCGAGCGCGCGACGTTGATCGTCAGATCGACCTCGACTTCAGGGTGCAGGGTGATCTTTACAGGGTGCAACCCCAGCGTCTTGATCGGCTTGTCGAGCACGACCTGGCGGCGATCGGCGCTGACGCCTGATTCGCTCACCGCCTCGACGATGTCGCGGGTCGAGACCGAACCATAGAGCGCGCCACGGTCAGAGGCGGTGCGGATGATGATGAAGGTCTCGCCGTCGATCTTCCTGGCCAGCGCCTCGGCTTCCTTGCGGGTTTCGAGATTGCGCGCCTCGAGCTGCGCCTTCTGCTCCTCGAAACGGGCGATATTGGCATCGCTGGCGCGCAGTGCCTTGCCCTGCGGCAGCAGGAAATTGCGGGCAAAGCCGTCCTTCACGGCGACGACATCGCCCATCTGGCCCAGCTTGGCCACGCGTTCCATCAGGATCACTTGCATCGGGCCACTCCTTACTTCACGGCGTAGGGCAGCAGCGCGAGAAAGCGCGCGCGCTTGATGGCGCGGGCGAGTTCACGCTGCTTCTTGGAAGACACGGCGGTGATGCGCGAGGGCACGATCTTGCCGCGCTCGGAGATGTAGCGCTGCAGGAGCCTGACATCCTTGTAGTCGATCTTGGGCGCGCTGTCGCCCGAGAACGGGCAGACCTTGCGGCGGCGGAAAAACGGTCTTGCGGCCATGGTTTACTGTCCTTTCGGCTGGGCTGCGATCAACGGCGGCGTTCGCGGTCGCGATCGTCGCGCTTTTGCATCTGCGCGGAGGGGCCTTCCTCATGCGCGTCGACCTTCACGGTCATCACCCGCATCACGTCGTCATGCAGCCGCATCAGGCGCTCCATCTCCTGCACCGCCGGGGCGGGGGCGTCGGTGCGCAGATAGGCGTAGTGCCCCTTGCGATTCTTGTTGATCTTGTAGGCCATCGTCTTGATGCCCCAGTATTCCTGGTCCACCAGCTTGCCGCCGTGGTCGCTCAGGATGGCGGCGAAATGATCGATAAGGCCCTCAGCCTGCACGTTGGACAGATCCTGACGTGCAATCATAACATGCTCGTAAAGCGGCATGTGCTCTCCAGTCACTTTTCGGGCGCACTTCACTGGGCGGGGTCTTGACCCTTCCGCGTCCCGCCCGCGAGAGGCTGCGCCGGTCACGATCCATGCGGAAGGATGGGGCCTTATACAGCACCGAACCCGCCACGCAAGGGGTGGGCCGCGCCCCCGGGGCTGGACGCTTGCCGGCCATGCCGCTACACCCGCGCGAAGGGTTGGCCGAAGGGAGACGTGGCAGATGGCGCGGGCATTCATCTTTCCGGGGCAGGGGGCGCAGAGTGTCGGCATGGGCCGTGGTCTCGCCGAAAACTGGCCCGAGGCGCGCGCGGTCTTCGATACGGTCGACGAGGCGCTGGGCGAGAAACTCTCGCATCTGGTCTGGACCGGCTCGGCCGAGGATCTCACGCTGACCGCCAATGCCCAGCCCGCGCTCATGGCGACTTCGCTGGCGGCGATGGCGGCGCTGAAGGCCGAAGGTGTGGGTGTGGAGCGCGCAGATTACGTCGCCGGGCACAGCCTGGGCGAGTATTCGGCGCTCTGCGCCGCCGGGGCGATATCGCTGGAGGACACCGCGCGCCTGCTGCGCCTGCGCGGGCAGGCGATGCAGCAGGCCGTTCCGGTGGGCGAGGGGGCGATGGCTGCCGTGCTGGGGCTCGACGTGGAGGCCGTCACCGCGATTGCCGCCGAGGCCGCGCAGGACGGCGTGTGCGAAGCCGCGAATGACAATGACCCTGCGCAGGTGGTCGTCTCGGGCAGCCGCGAGGCGGTCGAGCGGGCCGTGGCGCTCGCCAAGGAGCGTGGCGCCAAGCGCGCGGTGCTGCTTCCGGTCTCGGCGCCCTTCCATTGCGCGCTCATGCAGCCCGCGGCCGAGGCGATGCGCGCCGCGCTCGCGGATGTGGCAATCGCCGCGCCACGGGTGCCGCTGGTCGCCAATGTCAAGGCCGCGCCGGTCAGCGACCCCGAGGAGATTCGCGCGCTTCTCGTCGCACAGGTCACCGGGCGGGTGCGCTGGCGCGAGAGCGTGGAGTGGATGGCCGCGCAGGGCGTCGAGGATTTCTGGGAGATCGGCGCAGGCAAGGCGCTCTCGGGCATGGTCAGGCGCATCTTCAAGGGCGCGCAGACCCGCGCGATCGGCATGCCCGAGGATGTGCGTGCCGCCGCAGGCGCTGTGTGAGCGGCCCGGGCGCAGTTCAGGACCAAAGGGGGAAAGCATGATCGAACTGAGCGGCAAACGCGCCTTGATAACCGGGGCGTCGGGCGGCATCGGCGGCGCCGTCGCACGCATGCTGCATGAGGCGGGGGCGCAGGTGGCGCTGTCGGGCACGCGCCAGGGCCCGCTCGAGTCGCTTGCTCAGGAGCTCGGGACGCAGGCGCATGTTCTGGCCTGTAACCTCTCGGACCGCGAGGCGGTGGAGGCGCTGCCGGGACGCGCGGCCGAGGCGATGGGCGGGGTGGACATTCTCGTCAACAATGCCGGGGTCACCCGCGACAACCTGTTCATGCGCATGACCGACGAGGAATGGCAGGCGGTGCTCGACATCAATCTCACCGCGGCCTTCCGGCTCTCGCGCGGGGTGCTGCGTGGCATGATGAAGGCGCGCTGGGGGCGGATCATCAACATCACGTCGGTGATCGGCGCCATCGGCAATGCCGGGCAGGGCAATTACGCCGCCGCCAAGGCCGGGCTCGTGGGCATGTCGAAAAGCCTCGCACAGGAGGTCGCGACCCGTGGGGTCACGGTCAACTGTGTGGCGCCGGGCTTCATCGCCACAGCGATGACCGAGACGCTCAGCGAGGACCAGTCGGCGAAGATCATCGCCCGGGTTCCCGTCGGGCGGATGGGCGAGGCAGAGGAGGTCGCCGGCGCCGTGGCCTATCTGGCCAGCCCGCTCGCAGGCTATGTCACCGGCGCGACACTGCACGTCAATGGCGGCATGGCGATGCTGTGAATCGGGTTTACGCGCCGGTCGCGAAAGCGTTTGCCAATGGCCGACTCTGTGCTATAGGCGGCGACGAATTCGGCCGGGGTGCTGCCCGGACCGAGGGGCGGCCCTGCCCGTGCGGGAAAAGTGAGCCGCTGCGCAGCGCAGGGACATCTGAAGCGGGGCCATCCCGTGAAACGGAAATGAGGAACTGACATGAGCGACATCGCAGATCGCGTTAAGAAAATCGTCGTCGAGCACCTGGGCGTTGAAGAGGACAAGATCACCGACAACGCCTCCTTCATCGACGATCTGGGCGCCGACAGCCTGGACACCGTGGAGCTGGTGATGGCGTTCGAGGAAGAATTCGGCATCGAGATCCCCGACGACGCCGCGGAGACGATACAGACCTTCGGCGATGCGGTGAAGTTCATCTCCGAAGCGCAGTAACGCCCGCGCGCACAGCGCTGACAGGACAGATCGGACGGCACCTTACGGGGTGCCGTCTTTTCTGTTGTGCGGGGCGCACCCTCCCCTGCGCAACGGAGATGCGCGTCGCGCGATGCATCGCTTGTGTCGCTTCCTCGCGCGGATGGGTGATTCATGGCATTATAGTCGCGCTCTGGTCCTGTCGGGAGGGAACGCGCATGATCATCTATCCCACCATCGAACTGGCCGGTGGACACTGTGTTTCGCTCCGGCGCGGGCGCCTCGAGGAGCCGGAGATCTGGCATGTCGATCCGATTGAGCGGGCGCATGACTTCGCCGAGGCGGGGGCGGAATGGATGCAGGTCACCGATATCGACGCCATCATCGGCGAGGGTGACAACCGCGACCTCATTCAGGAGATCATCCGCACGGCGGGCATTCCGGTGCAGGTCGCCGGGGGCATCCGCTCCCTGACACGGGTGCGCGAATGGATGGATGCGGGCGCGGGCCGCGTGGTGATCGGTACGGCTGCGGTCATCAACCCCGACATGCTCAAGGAGGCCGCGAAGTATCACCCCGACCAGATCGTTCTCGCCGTGGACGTCTTTCAGGGCCATGTCATGAGCCAGGGCTGGAAGGAGGCCAGCACCTTCACTCCCGAGGCCTTCATCGAGAGCTTCAACGGCGCGCCGCTGGCGGGGGTTCTGATCACCGATATCGACGCAGATGTGGGCGACACCGATGCGACGCTGGGGCTGATTTCCGGGCTGGCCGGGCACAGCCGCACGCCGGTGATCGCCAGCGGCATGGTGCGCACGCTCGACGATATCGCGCGGCTGAAATATGTGGGCAACGTGGCCGGGGCGGTCGTCGGCCGGGCGCTGTTCAATCGCAGCATCGATCTGGCCGACGCGCTGCGCGTCGCGGGCGAGCCGCCCGAGCCGGCGGCCGATTTCATCTGAACGCCGGGACCGAGCCTCAGCCCCCTGTGTCACCGGCAACCGCGTCGAGGCTGCCGCGCAGGATGCCCACGGCCTCGTCAATCTCGCCCTCGCTGATGATCAGCGGCGGCGAGAACACCAGACAGTCGCGCACCGCGCGCGTCACCAGCCCGCGCGCGAAGCACAGGTTGCGCACCGGGGTGGCGAGGCTGCCCACGGGCGCGACCGGGGCGCGCCCGGCCTTGTCGCGGGTGAGTTCAACCGCAGCCATAAGCCCCACCCCGCGCACCTCGCCCACCAGCGGGTGATCGAGCAGGGAGCGCAGCCTTTCCATGAAATAGGGGCCGATATCGTCGCGCACCCGTTCGACGATGCGCTCGCGCTGCATCAGTGCCAGGTTGGCGCGCGCCACCGCCGCCGCCACCGGATGGCCGGAATAGGTGTAGCCATGCGGGAAGCGGCCCGGGCGCTCCAGCAGCACCTCGGCCAGCCGGTCGCCGAAGATGCTGGCCGAGATCGGCAGATAGCCCGAGGACAGCCCCTTGGCGACGGTCATGATATCGGGACGGATGTCGTAGGTTTCGCATCCGAACCAGTTGCCGGTGCGCCCGAAGCCGGTGATCACCTCATCGGCGATCAGCAGAATGTCGTGGCGCGCGCAGATGCGCTGCACCTCTTCCCAGTAACCCGGCGGCGGGACGATGACGCCGCCCGCGCCCTGCACCGGCTCGCCGATGAAGGCGGCGATATTCTCGGGGCCCACGGCGCGGATCGTCTCTTCTAGCCCCTGCGCGGCGTGGCGGCCGTGCTCCTCGGGGCTGCGAGCGCCGCCTTCGGCCCACCAGAAGGGGGCGGGGGCGTGGTGAATGTCGGGGATCGGCACGCCGGGGATGTCGTGCATCGAGTCGAGCCCCGTCAGGCTCGCCGCCGCGATGGTCGAGCCGTGATAGGCGAATTTGCGGCTGATGATCGCGCGGCGCTCGGGCTGGCCCAACCGCGCCCAGTAGCTGCGCGCAAGCCGGATATTGGTGTCGTTGGCCTCGGAGCCCGAATTGGCGAAGAACACCCGATCAAGCCCCGCCGGGGTGACGCGCGCCAGATCGGCGGCCAGTTCGGCCGCAACCGGCGTCGTGGTCTTGAAGAAGGTGTTGTAATAGGGCAGCTCGCGCATCTGCGCGGCGGCGGCGTCTAGCAGCTCGCTGCGCCCATAGCCCATGTTCACGCACCACAGCCCGCCCATGCCATCGATGAGCCGATTGCCCTCGCTGTCGAAGAGACACGCGCCCTCGGCGCGGCTAATCACGCGCGGCCCGCCCTCAAGCGTCATCTCCTGATGATCGGTGAAGGGGTGCATGTGGTGGCGCAGGTCGGTCTCCTGCAGCCGGGCGGTCAGCGCCGAGGGGTCATTGGCGGGCAAGGGGGAGGTCATCGTGGCGTATCTCCTGCTCAGCGAAATGGTCGGGGCCCGCCGCTGCGTCGAGCGGCCAGATCGGGCGCGTGAGGTTGCGATAGCCGATTTCGCCCAGCCGCATGGTGGCGATTCCGCCGGCATCCACAAGCATCACCTCGCGCGCCAGCGGGCCGAAGGCGGCGCGGTGGTGGTTTCGGCTCTTGAGCGCGATGGTTCGCAGCCGCGCCGGGTCGAGCCCGAGCGCGTGAAAGAGGTTCACATCGGTCACCGCCAACGCCCGGCTGGCCACGATGACACTCACGCCGCCCACGCGAAGCAGCGCCATGGGCCCCATATCCACGCCCACGCCGCGCAGCACCGGACCGGCGGCGCGGAAGGCGCCCTTGTGCAGCCGCTCAACCCGCGCGGTGACCGGCAAGGGCGGCGTTTGCTGCGGCGTGTGCTGCCCGCCGAGGGTCAGCTCGATCCGCGCGCCTTCGCCAGCATCGCGTGCGCGCGCCACTGCGCGCGCATCGGCCAGCGTGGCGAAGGCCGCATTCTCCAGCCCCGCATCGAGCATCGCCCGCAACAGGTTGGGGGAATCGCCATGCGCCCCGGCCGCCGGGTTGTCGGCGAAATCGGCCAGCACCAGCGGCGCGTCGCCGGGGCGACCCAGCCGGGCGCGGGCCATCGCCTGTTCGGGCGTGGCGAAATCAAGCTGCGTGTCATGGCGGCTGTTCCACAGCGCCTGTGCGAGTTCGCGCGCGGGGGGGGCCGGGTCGGCATCGACCGACGCGAGCGTTGTCACAAGGGCGGCCGGGCCGGCCTCGGCCACGTCGGACCAGGGAAAGCCGATGGTCAGTGCGGCCGAGACAACACCGGGCGCATCGCGCATCGCCCTCGCGCGCGCCAGCAGCGCGTTCATCGGCCCCGGCGGGTCGGTGCGGCCATGATCGGCGGCATCGAGCATCGGCGGGCGCACCAGCGCCTTGCGCGTCAGCCGTCCTGACTCTGGAGGCTGGACAAGCAGGCGTTCGAGCGCCCCGGCCGCGCGCGCGGCGCAGTCAGCGTGATCGACATGCGGGTAGGTCTCGTAGACGAAATGGGCATCCGCCGCCTCCACCATCCGGCGGCTGAGATTGGCGTGCATGTCGAGGGTGGCGACGATCGGCACGCTAGGGCCCAGGCGCGCGCGCAGCTCGGCCAGCAACGCGCCCTCGGGGTCGCTCTCGTCCTCGGTCACCATCGCGCCATGCAGCGCCAGCAGCACGCCATCGAACGGCCCCGGCGCATCAAGCAGCTTGCCGCGCAATCTCAGCCAGTCCTGCGCCGCGATCGGGCCTGAGGGGCCGCAGGCCGCCGCGACGGCTAGCTCGGCGTCCCAGCCCTTGGCATCGGCGGCCTGGATGAACCCGCCCATCTCGGTCGCGGTGCCGGTCAGCCGCGCGCGGATTGTCGCGGCGTCAAGGCACAGATAGCGGCCCTCGAAATCCGCGAGCCGCGTGAGGACATGGTTGAAGGTATTGGTCTCGTGCAGAATCGCACCGATCAGGATACGTGGGCGCCTCATGTCCGGTGCGCCGCCCGCGCGACGGCCCCTTCTGAAACCGAGGCGGCACCGGTCATTTCAACTCGGCCTTCTTCAGCGCATCGGGGTTGTGCAGTCCCGCCTCCATCAGCGG